>JAISLQ010000005.1 GCA_031290885.1 Acidaminococcales bacterium | reverse complement strand
TGTAAAAAACACGGCTTCCTTTTTGCCGGCAGTTCAAGTGCGCTGCATTGCAATATGGTCTTCTATCTATTGACGACACTATCTAACAGAAAATAAATTAAGATTGCTGCACAAACGCCGTCTTTATTCTTTCAAGAGTTGCGTTTTCATTAGCTATTTTTAATTAGCATTCCCAAATTCTTAAAACTATCCAACCGCGAGCCTCAAATAATGCTGTAACTTCGGAGTCGCGTCGCATATTTCGCTCGCGTTTTTTTGCCCAGTATTCGGAATTTGAGTTCGGTCGCGTATTACGGCAGTCGTGCCCATGCCAAAAACAACCGTCAACAAACACCGCAATGCGTTGCTTCAAAAATACAAAATCGGGTTTGCCGTTAACGGGATAATTACGTCGCCAACCCGTTATTCCGGTTGCTTTGAACAATGCAATTAAACGAAGCTCGGCGGATTTATTACCATTAGAGCGCACTTTACTCATTACTGCCGAGCGCGTAGAGCTATCGAAAACATCAGCCATTTGCTGGGATATCTGCCCTCCGATAATCTGAATATAATGCGACGGCGCGTTTAAGTTGCGAACGAACGGTTGGAGTTAAAGTTTTATAGTTGTCGGATTGTTCAAGCGCAAAAAAATAATAAGCCTCAGGAACTGATGGTATTGCGCAGATAGCGTTTGCGCGTTTAAGCCGCGAAAGCGTGTCGCGTTGTGCGCGTTCCGACATTGTTTGAGTATTATGAAGCCAATCAAGAAACAGTTCATAATCTATTGAATTATGTCGTTTGTTTTCATCATTTGCTATGTGGTAAGACAACGCTTTAGCAACAAACTCAGCGAGTTTAACCGGAACGGCGTTACCAATCATCTGTTCCGTATCTGTCTTGTTGCCGCTCCATTTATAATTAGGCGGGAATGTCTGAATTAACGCCCTTTCAAGCGTTGTCAAAGCGCGTATTGAACTGTCAATTTCCTTTGCATCGTTTGAGTGACCGGGATACCCGGGAGGGACAGGTCGGTTCATTCCTCTAACTGTTGGCGATGGCTCGTCAATGGTATATACTGCCCGACGGTTGTAATTACGCGGGTGTCTATAATAATACTCGAAGTCGAGCGACATGCCAAAATAATCGCGGAGCGTCATTTCTTTTTTACTTAAATTAAGCGTTATGTAATTTAAGAGGAAGCCGTCCTCGGTTTCTTGCGCCCCAATGCAGAAAAACCGTTTGCGGCGTTGCGGTACTCCGCAAAAACTTGCGTCGATAATTACTTCGGTTAAACCGTATCCCGCATTTTTAAAAATCGTTCTTGCTGTTGAGTAAGTCGCGCTTTTGGGAATACGGTCTACGTTTTCCATCACAAACCAACGAGGAACTATTGCGGAAATAATTTCCGCAAATGCCTCGGTAAGTGCCGCCCGTTTATCTTCAATACGCTTGCCAGCGTGGGAAAAATCTTGACAAGGCGGCCCGCCAATAATTACGTCGGGATTTAAGGCTTGAATACTCTCAATAGCGCATTTTACATTCGATAAATCCGCACGAAAAACAGGATGATTAAAGTTGTTTTCGTAACAAGCGGCGGCGGTTTCCCACGACTCATATGCTCCAACAATCTCAAAACCCGCGTTTTGGAATCCTATGGATAATCCGCCGCAACCCGCAAATAAATCAACAACCTTTTTCATCAGCACACCCTCCTTGACCGCCGAAGCAAGGCATGATAAAATTCATTAATACTATAACGTATATCTTTAATGACGTCAAGAGTTTGACGTCAAAAATAAATAAGGCGGTATTTAAAATGCCGAAAATAAAAAAAGAAAATGCCGAAATATCATCAGGATTGTTTGGCATAAAGCATTCCAACCGTACAACGGATATGCATTGGGGGAAGAACTGTTTCAATTCAAGCTTTCCAACATCAGTAGCGTGTTATATGCTTGCGAATAACATACCTGCTATATACAACAGATTGATAATTGACGCTGGAGAACTTCGAGTAGCGGCTTCGGATATTTCTTTACGCGATGTCTTTAATTGCGGCAATCTGCCTTTGGATGAGCTTGATTTTCGCTTTGAATCAAAGTATGAGCCATACCAAATATATTCGTTTGATACAATAGACGCGATAGACCTTGTAATAAAAACAATCGGCAAAAAATTTCTATCCCCGCTTGAAATTAAGTTGACTGTGTTGCCGACTTCAAACACAAGCACTTTGCCAGAGAATGAATGGGGTTGTGAGTTAGTCGTGCGTTCAGCCACGACGTCGTATTGCGCTCTTGGTATGTTTGATTCGGTCAGAGACGATGCGCCTGGCGTCCGAGAGATTTTCGAAAAAGCTTGCGCCGATATTGGCTCATGGACGAACGATTTTGAAATGAGACATAAAACCCCCGCATTATCTGAAAGTATAAATGCCTTTCAACGTAAATATTTAAATAGGCAAAAATCGCTTCTTGTACAAACTATTTGGAAAACGCAAGGGCAATCGCCTACGCTTGCCGATAATGCTTTCGATATTGTTGTTTGGAGCGATTATGCTTTTTCGCGTTTATTTATTGACAACGCAACGACTACCGAGTCCACTATGAGCCGTCCAATGAGAGCTTCCGCAAAACTAGCTCGTTGTCTTTGGGAACTCAGTAAATCTGGTAAAATACGATTAGGAGAAATTTATCGACAAATGGCCTTTGATAATCAAACCGACAAAGAATTTGCAATACAGGGCGCAAAGTGGCGTAGTTACGTTTCGTCGAAAAGGATTATACGGCCTATTCTTCATAAAAGTGTGGTAGAAAAAATAATTGAATTAGGCTACATAGAAAAACTTCGCCCAGAACGACGTTTTGACCAAACGCTTTACTTTATGATGAGGCGTTAATACGAGCGAAAGGGTCAATTGATTTAAAAAATTTCTGCTGTTGTTTTTAAAAATAAAAAAATCCCCTGTCGGCACAAAACGTACCGGCAGGGGATTTTAAACTATTAAACCGTATTGCCATTTTCTCCTTAAAAACGCCAGCGCCAGCCGACTTTCAAAAGATGCTTGTCGCCCTTGCCGGAAAGGCCGCGGTAAGCGCCGATTACAAAGGCTTTGTTTTCGTACTCAATGCCGGCGTAGCCTTGCTTCGCGCCGGCCAGCGCGGCCAGAACCACGCCGCGCGGCTTGTAAAATTCCTTTTTGAGTTCTTCCTTTTGCGCCGCCAATTCGCGGTTCGCCCAGGCGGTAAGGTCGATGGTGGCGGCGCTCTCCTGCCGCACCACTAACTGGCCTTTCTCGAAAGCGTGTTTTTCGCCGGCCACGCTGTCAAAAGTAAAATCCTGCCCGTTGATCCGTGCGATCACCTCCGGCGCTTCCGTTTCGATTTTGACCTGCGCGCGGTCACCGGCCGTGCGCTCCACATACCTTATTTTGGTTTCGGCCAACGCTTGTACCGGAATTTCAGCAAATTTTTCCTCTTTTTGTGCAATCGGCGGCGTTGTGGCAACGACGCGGGGAAAGTATTGCCAGACGGCAAAGCCGCCCGCCGCCGCAACGTCGCTTTCGCGCAATCCTGTCGGCCCCACCGCTCCCGGATCCGGGTTGCCGCCCGGCGCGTGGCCGGGATTGATAAATACCTTTTTCATCTTATCCCTCCTAATTTGCTTCTAATGAAGTTCACTATCAGCGCCGCCGGCCTGACTTCGGCTTCGGCCAGGTTCTCCATGACCGAAATGGCCTCGGAGAAAGACAGGTAGGCGGTTACTGGCAAAAGGAAGCTGTTTTTGCCGCCGAATATCAGGTCAAGGCCGAAGGCCGTTGACAGCGCCAGCAGGTAAGTCCACAGCTTGCCGCAGAAATGCACCCGCATGGGGTCGCTCCTGATATATCCTTTTTCGCGGACACGGCGGATGTTTTTGACAATCGCCCAAAGCTCGCCCTTGTCCTTGCTGCCCTCGTCCGCAAGGCATTTGTGCGACAGAGCGACCCACTTGCAGAAAAGGCCAACGAATATCAGGATGATAAACCCCGCCTGCACTTTGAAAATGTCGGCTCCCGTCGCGGTTATGGCGATGGCCGCCGTCGCCTTGATCATAGCCAGGTCGGCAAGCGAACCCGTCGACTGCCGCATGAACTGCGTAAAATCCTGCCACAAATCAATCACCTTTCTTTCCGTATTTTTGCCTGTACCTTTCCACCGCCTTGCCCCAGGCGGACTTGTCGCCGGGGTCTCTCTCTATGGCCCTTGCGCAATGACCTGTCCCGAAGATTTTATCCAAAATGCGGGCGGGCAGGGTTATCCCCCGCTCCGCCCAAAGCCCCATTCGCCCGCAAATGGTTACGTCCGGGCTGCCGCCCAAAAGCGCGCCAAGCGATTGATCCACGCTGATCATCAGGTTGTACAGGTAGTAGCCGGCCAGATACAGCCAAAAAACCGGATGCAAAAGTTTTCTCACGTTTCATCCTCCCACGTCAGCGCGGGAAGTTCCGCCGCCAGTTCCTCCTCGGTCGGCATGGGTCGGCTGCCGGATAGGACTTCGGACATTATCTCATAGCACTTCTGCCAGGTGCGCGATTTTAAAACCACCCCGCGTATAAGCGCGCATTTAGTTTGATAAAAAAGCTCATTTAGTTTGACATAAAGTAACTTTATTAAACTACTTTAAAAATAGCCGCCTTTTAAGGAGTCATTAAAATACCCTTAAAAGGTGTTTTTTCGTGCCTTAATTTATACGCTTACATGCATCCTCCCCTTATCCTTGGCCACATAGGGCTTTCCCGGCGTCATCTGCGGGTGGTACGTCGGCAGGCGGCGGTAAAAGACAAGGATAAGCTCGTGTACTCTAAGCGGCATCCGCCGGGCGTTGAGAAAGCCCAAAGCCTTGGCCTTCTCCAGACTATCTGGTAGCGGAACATCCTTTCGCCGGCGTTAATGAGCTTGGTGGCGAAGGGCTGTTGCGCGAATAGAAGTATGGCCCCATTGTCTTTAATAATTCGTTTGTACTGTTCCCATAACTCGCCCATCGGCAACTGTTTATCCCATGCGCAGTCGGTCGTGCCGTAAGGCAAATCGCACAGAATAAGGTCTATCGATTTGTCAGGCAAACAGACCATTTCTTGAATGGCGTCAGCCGTAATTATAGCGTTTAGTTTTCTTTGCAAAATTACTCTCCTATTTTTTATTTCACATAACAACGGTTATCGGAAGCAGGACGCGGCAGGTATTGACGACTTCCGGCACTTTCACGGCACCCGCATCCGGCACTTACAAAGTAACCTGCATTGGCGGCGGCGGCGCTAGGGGGCACGGCAAGGGTGACACTTCTGCCGCTTACGGCGGGGGCAAGGGCGGCACAACGTCTTTTGGCAGCTACCTGTCCGCCGAAGGCGGGGACGGCGGCGGCTGCGGAAGCGCTGCG
>JAISLQ010000004.1 GCA_031290885.1 Acidaminococcales bacterium | reverse complement strand
GTTGTATGCTCTTTTTGAGCCATAGGGTTTCGCCCCCTTCGTTGTTGTTCTTGTCAAACTCAATGATGACGCTTTTCCCTATGGTTTTTAATTTTCTTTTTCTGTTGCATTTCATTTTACAATGAACCACAAATTTTTAGAGCCTGTTGACACTATCCGAAATGTTCGGATTTTGATTGAATTTTCCGTCAGGCGAAGCGCAAGGCGCGGACGGACGGAAGGGCAGATGGGAGAGCGCAACGAAGCGGCGCGGCGAACCAACCGCGAAGAGGCCGTATTTTTCGCCGGCAAAAAGCATTACGACTTTCCTGCCAAAAAAACGCGCATCTTGCTAACGGTTTCGTTGCTCATGGCGTGCTCGATCATGCAAGCCTCGTTTTCCGCCGTGGACTCGGCCACTTTCAGGATATTGATCAAAAATTCCTTTATGGTTTCATGCCGGTTCATCACTTCGCGCGCTTTTTCGCGGCCGGTCTTGGTTAAATAAATAAGCGAATATTTTTCTTGTTTGGCCAGCCCGGCGTTTATCAAGTTGTGCAGCGCTTTATTTACGCTGGGCTTGGACACCGACAGATGCGTGGCTACGTCGATGGAACGGACGCCTTTTTGATCCGCGTCCAGCATGTGTATGGCTTCCAAATAATCTTCAATGGAAGGCGACAGCGTATGTTTTTTGTTTGCAGCCATTGATCCTCCTTGCAATCAGGAATTTGCCGCCGGGTTTCTTGTCTTTGGGGGCGCGCCGTTAGTTTGCGTTTATACTGCTTCCCAATTAAAACGCGGACAGGCTTTGCGCGCTTTGGCTGCCTTCCGGAGGCGCAAAACGCAGGCCGGACAAAATGTTTGGCGAAGGTTTGGCTGAGCAAAGCGGCGTGGCGGAGCGGCCGCGAAGAGGCCGCGATTTTAGCCGGAGGGCAACATTAAACTTTTTATTTAATTGTCAGGCTTATCCTGCTGCCTGTCAAGCAATTTACAGAAATTTGACTTTATCGGCCGGCAAGGATTAATATATAGTTTGTAAGATAGTTACTAATTTTAAAAGGAGCGTTGTTAGCAATGAACAAAGCCGGGTTTTTTGGCCAATACGGAGGCCAGTATGTACCGGAGGGCATGCTGCCCATTCTTGATCACATTGCCGCAGAGTATGATGCGATAAAAGGAACTGGGGATTTTAAGGAAGAACTTGCCGAACTTTTTAAAAATTACGTCGGCAGGCCGTCTATCCTGTACGAAGCGAAGAATTTTACAAAAAAACTTGGCGGGCCTAAAATATACCTGAAACGCGAAGACCTCAACCACACAGGCGCGCACAAGATCAATAACTGCCTGGGCCAGGCGCTCCTGGCGCGGCATATGGGCAAAAGGCACGTTATAGCCGAAACCGGCGCCGGGCAGCACGGCGTGGCGACCGCTACGGCGGCCGCGCTTTTCGGTATGAAATGCACTATTTTCATGGGCCGCGAAGACGTTGAGCGCCAGGCGCTTAATGTTTACCGGATGAATATGCTGGGGGCGGACGTGGTGTCCGTGACCGATGGTACCGGCACGCTCAAGGAAGCGGTGGACGCGGCGATAAATTATTGGGTGGCCAACAAGGACGACATATTCTACATCATAGGCTCGGCGGTCGGCCCGCATCCGTATCCGTCCATGGTGCGCGATTTTCACAGCGTCATCGGCCAAGAGGCGCGCGAACAGATACTGGCCAAAGAAGGCCGCCTGCCCAATGCCCTGTTTGCCTGCGTAGGCGGCGGCAGCAATGCCATAGGGCTTTATACGGCTTTCCTCGCGGACAAAGAAGTCAAAATGTTCGGGGCGGAAGCGGCCGGCAAAGGCCTCGACACTCCCGACCACGCGGCGACGCTTACCTTAGGCAAGGTAGGCGTTCTGCACGGGTCGAAAAGCTATGTCTTGCAAGAGGAAAGCGGCGAGGTGAAACCTGTTTACTCCATCTCGGCCGGCCTGGATTACCCGGGGATAGGGCCGGAACACGCTTGGCTCAAGGATACGGGCCGGGTGGACTATAGGGCCATTACCGACCGGGAGGCTGTCGAGGCGTTGGAAACGCTAAGTTTGTGCGAGGGCATCATTCCCGCGTTAGAGAGCGCCCATGCGCTTGCCTTGCTGAAAAAACTGGCAGGCGAGTTCGGCAAAGGCGACATAGCCATAGTCAACCTGTCAGGCCGCGGCGACAAAGACGTGCAACAGTTGGCCAAACACAAGGGGGCGTTTTGAATGAGCGGGCGTTTTGGCTTTTGCCTGGCGCTAGTATGCTGCGCGTTGCTGTTTGCCTTGCCGGCGGCGGCGGCGCCCGCCGCAGAAAGCGGCGACACGATAAGCGTCCGGGGGAGCGCCGCGCGCGAGGTTGCCCCTGACGTTGCCTACATAACGCTCGGCGTATCCGCCCGGGACGAAAAGACTGAAAAGGCCGGCGCGGAAACTGCGGCCAGGGTGGACGGCATCGTTAAAAGCCTTGCGGCTTTGGGCATTGGGAAAAAAGAAATAAAAACAGAAAATTTTTCCGTGCGGCCTGTCTACCAGCCGGAAGAAAACCGTCGGGAAAGGGCAGCCGCTTACGAAGTGGAGAACATTTTGACCATACACATTCGCAATTTAGACGCGATCGGGGCGGTCATTGACGCCGCGTTGGCCGCAGGTGCAAACAAATTCAGCGGCGTGCGGTTTGCCGCCTCCGGCGCGGCGGCTCTGCAAAAAGAATTGTTAAGCGAAGCGGTGCGCGACGGGAGGGAAAAAGCTGACATAGTGGCGCAAAGCGCCGGCCGCCGCGTCGGCGCTTTGCTCAGAGCCGAAGTCGACGGCGCAGGCGCGCAGGCGCGCGCTTTAAAGTCCCTTGACGCGGCGGAGTTTGCCGGCAACCAGATTTTCGCCGGCGCCATAACGCTGACGGCAAGCGTCAACCTAACTTTCGCACTGGAACAAACGGGCGGCCGCCAATAAGGACACGCCCCCCGAAAACCGCTTTTGCGTCCGGGCGGACCCTCTGCGCTATGCATATGCCCGTCAGAGCCGAAAGGATTAGGGCTGGCCGTTCGGCGTTGAAACGGCGGATCGGCGGTCAATGGCCGGGGTTGGCGGATTTTTCCCAACGGGCCAGGTTGCCGATCAGATCCGGGCCGCCGATTTTTTGCCGGAAAGCGTAAAACGCGCCGGCATTTTGAAATTCCGTTTTCCAGGCAAAAGTGTCGTCAGGCGAATAACAGGCGACGATGATTCTGTCCCCGGGCGCAGGCGAATCCCCGGCTTCGTTGGTGGCGATGAGGTAGAAGCCGCCTTCCTCCGGTTCATAACAATAACCGGCGCCGCTTCCTTCTTCCTCCAACTCAAAAAAATCCATACGCGCAAACAGCGCGGCCGGATCCTCGCTATCCATAACGCCATCTCCCCTTCTTTGCAATATGCCGCATGTTTGAAGCCGCCTTTAACTCTCTAAAGCGTAACTTATTTTTTGACAGTTGTCCATTGTTTTTGCGTTGAATATTTATGAAAATATTGGCCGGGGAGGGCGCGCGGATGGGAAAATATTTAATGCAATTCATCTGCCCGAAATGTGGGCGGCACGTTGCTTGGGCACTGCCGCGGGCAAAGGTGTCCTGCGGCTTTTGCGGCGCGAAAATTGAACAAAAAAATATAAAGACGCCGAATCCGGCGCGGTTGCCGCTTGACAGCGATCAATTAGTGATGTTTTCCGACTTTTTGAACGGTTGACTTTATCTTTAATTAATGATAATATTTAGTTGTACTTAAATAAATATACCTTTAAGCCAGTACGGGAGACTGGCAAGGGAGCATGGTCGGGATTTTATGCGCCTTCTTGCCACTGTCGCGGTGAGAAGGCTTTTATATGATGTAGAGCCTGTTGACGTTGCCGTTCAATACCCATCTTTGGGCGAATTTTCCGCCGCGCTTTGCCCTGAAGCCTCGCTGAACATAGGGGTTCGCCTGCGTTTTGCGCCGCGCCTGACAAAAATTAGCTCAAAATCTGAACATTTCCGATAGTGTTAACAGGCTCTAAGTCAAATATGGGTGGAGGGTAGTGGCATGACCAAAGCGGCGGTATCGTTAAGCGGGCGAAGCATATTGGATATGGCGTCCCTGTCTGTGCCCGAGTATGAATTGATCATGGACACGGCTCTGGAAATGAAAAAAATCATTCACCGCGATATCAAGAAAGTGCCATCCTTGCGAGGCAAATCCATAGTTACGCTTTTTTATGAAGCAAGCACCCGCACCAGGACTTCTTTTGAACTGGCCGGCAAATATTTGGGCGCCGACGTGGTTAACGTAGCGGTGGCGGCATCCAGCGTAACCAAAGGCGAGAGCCTGCGCGATACCCTCTATACCTTTGAAGCCATGCAGTTTGATGCCATCGTTATGCGGCATCCGGTGGAAGGGGCGGCCGAATACGCGGCCAAAGCCGTGGACGCCGTTGTCTTGAACGCCGGCGACGGGGCGCACGCGCACCCAACGCAGGCGCTGCTTGACATGTTTACGATAAGGGAGCGCAAGAAAGAATTCAACGGCCTCAAAATGGCCATAATCGGCGATATAACGCACAGCCGGGTAGCAAGGTCCAATATCGCCGGGCTTGGCAAACTGGGAGTAAAGATACATGTGGCGGGGCCGCGGCCGCTATTGCCGGCCGAGGTGGAAAAACTTGGGGTTACGGCGCACGACCGTATAGAAGACGCCATCAGGGACGCCGATATAATAAACGTGCTGCGAATACAATTGGAAAGGCAGAAGGTTGGGTTTTTCCCTACCACCCGCGAATACGCGCGCATATTCGGATTGAACGCCGAACGCCTGAAACTGGCGCGCCCGGACGCGCTTATCATGCATCCGGGGCCGGTAAACCGCGGGCTGGAAATTTCCCCCGAGGTAGCTTACGGCGATAAATCGCTTATACGCGAGCAGGTGGAAAACGGCGTGGCGATACGCATGGCGCTGTTGTTCCTTACGCTGACGGGAGGCAGGCAAATTGAAGCTGTTAATTAAAAACGGACGCATAGTGGACCCTTCGCGGAAAATTGACGCGGTTTTGGATGTATTGCTGGCGGACGGGCGGGTTAAAAGCATAGCAAACGCGATAGAGGACGAGGACGCGGAAATTTACGACGCTACCGGCCTTGTCGTTGCGCCCGGGGTGGTGGACGTGCATGTGCATCTGCGCGAACCGGGGCAGGAAGCGAAAGAAGACATTATATCAGGCACGCGGGCGGCGGCGGCGGGCGGCGTTACGACGGTGGCCTGCATGGCCAACACTCTGCCGGCGATTGACTCTTCCATACTAGTGTCAGGGCTCAAAGAGCGTATAAAACGCGAGGCGTTGGTTAACGTGGAAGTAGTGGGCGCCGTAACTAAGGGCCTTTCCGGCAAGGAACTGGCGGAAATGGGCGACATGGCTTTGGCCGGCGCTATGGCTTTTTCCGACGATGGCCGCCACGTGGCAAATTCGCGCATATTTCGTTCCGCGCTTGAATACGCGGCTATTTTCGACAAAATAGTCATAGTTCACGCCGAGGACGAGGCTTTTACCGCCAATGGGTTCATGCACGAAGGCGCGCGGTCAACCAAGCTTGGCGTGCCAGGGATACCGGCGGTGGCGGAAGACATAGCCGTGGCGCGCGACATCATGCTGGCGGAGTTTACGGGCGCCCGGCTGCATATAGCGCATGTATCGAGCAAAGGGGCGGTAGAAATCATACGCAGCGCGAAGCGCCGCGGCGTGCGCGTAACCGGCGAGGCGGCGGTGCACCATTTGACCTTGACCGATGAGCTGGTCGAAGGATACAACACCGCCGCGAAGGTAGCGCCGCCGCTAAGGACAAAAGAACACGTGGATGCGGTCAGGCGGGGGCTTAAAGACGGAACGCTGGACGCGATCGTTACCGACCACGCGCCGCACGCCTATGAAGAAAAAGACGTGGAGTTTCGTTACGCGCCTAACGGGTTTGCCGGACTGGAGACTTCCGTGGCGGTGATTTTGACCGACCTTTATCATGCGGGGCTTTTTACGCTCAACGAAATAATCGACCGGATGAGCGTCGCGCCGGCGCGGATATTTTCGCTCGGCGCCGGCAGCCTTAGCCCGGGGGCGAGGGCTGACCTTACAATAATTGACCTTGACCGGGAATGGACGGTGGACAGCGGCAAATTTTATACCCGCGGGCGGGTCACGCCATTTGACGGGAAAAAATGCCGGGGCAAAGCGGTTGCCGCCATAGTCTCAGGAAAGTTCGTAATGAAAGACGGTGTGGTAATTGACTGAAAAGGGCGGCAAACTTGTCCTGAAAGACGGCAGCGTTTATAAAGGGCGATTTTTCGGCGGCGCCCCGGGGGTGGGCGAAGTGGTGTTCAATACCGCTATGACAGGTTATCAGGAAACGCTTACGGATCCTTCCTACTGCGGGCAGATAGTGGTTATGACTTATCCCTTGATCGGCAACTATGGCGTGAATGATCTTTACAAACAAGCGCCCAAATCTTATTTTCGCGGATATATCGTAAGCGAGCTTTGCGAGCGGCCGAGCAATTGGCGTTCGCGGGGATCGATAAAGGATTTCCTGCGGGAAGAAAAAATACCCTGCCTTTATGGGGTGGATACGCGGGCGCTCACGCGGCGCATACGCACCGAAGGGACGTTGTGGGGCGCGATTGCCCCCGAGGATACGGATGAAGCTGAGATTAGCCGGCTGCTCGCCCTGCCGGAGGAGAAGTTTTTGGTCAGGGAGGTAACTATCAAGCAGCCGGAAAAAGTAGGCCGGGGCGGCAAGCGGGTGGCCTTTTTGGACTTTGGCGCCAAACGCGCCATGATTGACGATCTTTGCGCGTACGGCTACGATATGACCCTTTACCCGGCCTATACCGAAGCGGAAAAGATACTGGCGGACAAGCCGGACGGCATATTTTTGTCCAACGGGCCGGGCGACCCTAAATCCTTGCCGGAAATAATCGGCAATATAAAGGCGCTTGTGGAAAGCGGCAAGCCGATATTCGGCATTTGTCTCGGCTACCAGCTGATTTGCCTTGCCTTGGGCGGCGATACTTACAAAATGAAATTTGGGCACCGGGGAGTAAACCATCCGGTGAAAGACCTGCAATTGAACAAAATCGTCATAACTTCCCAAAATCACGGCTACGCGGTGAACGAGGGTTCGCTGTGCGGCACGGGGCTGAAAGTTACCCACCGCAACGTCAATGACGGGACGTTGGAAGGAGTCGCCCACGAGCACAAGCCCATCTTCGCCGTGCAGTATCATCCCGAGGCGTCTCCCGGCCCCGATGGGCACGAATATTTGTTCGAGCGCTTCGACAACCTGATCGGGGGACGGTAAAATGCCGAAAAAACAACATATCAAAAAAGTGCTTGTCATTGGCTCCGGCCCTATCGTCATCGGGCAGGCGGCGGAATTTGACTACGCGGGCACACAGGCCTGCCGCGCCCTGAAGGAGGAAGGGCTGGAGGTCGTTTTGGTCAACAGCAATCCGGCGACGATCATGACGGACGCGAATATCGCCGATCGGGTATATATAGAGCCGCTGACTGTGGAGTTTTTAGAAGCCATAATCAAAAAAGAACAGCCGGACGGACTTTTGGCTACCCTTGGCGGGCAGACCGGGCTGAATTTGGCGGTGGAACTTGGCCGGCGCGGCGCGCTGGCCGAATACGGCATCGAACTTTTGGGCACGTCGGTCGAGAGCATCAAAAAGGCGGAAGACCGCGAACTTTTCAAGGAAACCATGGAAAAGATCGGCGAGCCCGTGCCGGAAAGCACTATCGTCGAAACGGTTTACGCCGCCCGGCAATTCGCCCGCGAAGTGGGCTTTCCCCTCATCGTGCGCCCCGCTTATACGCTGGGCGGCACTGGCGGCGGGATAGCCGCCAACGAAGATGAATTGAGCGAAATTACCAACGTAGGTTTAAAATACAGCCTGATCGGCCAGGCGCTTATCGAACGCAGCGTCGCCGGCTGGAAGGAATTGGAGTATGAAGTCATAAGGGACGCCGCCGACAATTGCGTAACCATTTGCAGCATGGAGAACCTTGATCCGGTCGGCGTGCATACCGGCGACAGCGTGGTGGTCGCGCCCGCGCAGACCCTGTCGGACCGCGAGCTGATGATGCTCAGGGGCGCCTCCGTCAGGATTATCCGCGCGCTTGGCGTCGAAGGCGGCTGCAACGTGCAGTACGCGCTGGACCCTTGCTCGGAAAAATATTACGTTATCGAGGTCAATCCCCGCGTCAGCCGTTCCAGTGCCTTGGCGTCCAAAGCCACGGGCTATCCGATCGCCAAAGTCGCCAGTAAGATTGCCGTAGGGTACCTTCTCGAAGAAATTGAGAACGCCGTAACCCAAAAAACCAAAGCCTGTTTTGAGCCTTCCATAGACTATGCCGTCATAAAATTCCCGCGCTGGCCTTTTGACAAATTCGCCAACGCCGACCGGGAGTTGGGTACCCAGATGAAGGCGACCGGCGAGGTTATGGCGATCGACCGTTCTTTGGAAGGGGCTATTTTAAAGGCGGTAAGATCTTTGGAAATAGGCGCCGATCATCTTTGGCTGCCGGAAATAGCCGCGCTTTCCGATGCGGAATTGTTTGGCCGGATAAAAAATACTACCGACGAGCGGTTTTTTGTCATAGCCGAGGCCATGCGGCGGGGGAAGCCCTTAGGGGAAATACATGAAATAACGGCCATCGACCGCTTTTTCCTGCAAAAAATCTTAAATATCGTAACTATGGAAAAACTGCTTGCGGAAAAGGGCCTTGATGAAGGGATGCTGCTTGCGGCCAAAAAATGCGGCTTTTCCGACCCGGCCATCGCCCGCCTTTGCGGGAAGGCGGCGTCCGACGTGCGCGCGGCGAGAAAACAATGCGCCATATTGCCGGCGTATAAAATGGTCGATACCTGCGCCGCCGAGTTTGAGGCGGTAACGCCGTATTATTATTCGGTCTACGGCGCGGAAGACGAAGTGGAAAGGACGGCAAAACCCAAAGTCGTAGTATTGGGTTCCGGGCCGATTCGCATCGGGCAGGGCATAGAATTTGACTACTGTTCGGTACATTCTGTCTGGGCACTCAAGGAACTTGGCTATGAAACGGTGATTATAAACAACAACCCGGAAACGGTGAGCACGGATTTCGACACTGCGGATCGCCTCTATTTTGAGCCGCTGACGCTGGAGGACGTGCTTGGTGTCATAGACAAAGAGCGCCCGGAAGGGGTGATCGTCCAGTTCGGCGGGCAAACGGCGATTAATCTGGCCGGACCGCTTGCCGCCTGCGGCGTCCGGATCATCGGCTCCACGGTCGAAAGCATTGACATGGCCGAAGATCGTGAAAAGTTCGATGCACTGCTGACCAAACTCAACATCCCGCGACCCCGCGGCTTTACGGTTTTCGACATAGAGGGCGCCCTGAAAGCGGCCGCGGCGGTCAGCTATCCCGTGATGGTGCGCCCGTCTTACGTCTTGGGCGGGCGCGCCATGGAAATAGTCTATAACGAGGGCGAACTGCGCCAATATATGACCGGCGCCGTTAAAGCCTCACAAGAGCACCCTGTTTTGGTGGACCATTACCTTTCCGGCACGGAAGTGGAAGTCGACGCGATTTGCGACGGCAAAGACACGCTTATTCCCGGGATAATGGAACATATTGAGCGGGCGGGCGTCCATTCCGGCGACAGCATAGCCGTATATCCGCCGCGCAGCCTGTCGGAGCGGGTTATTCGCAGCGTCATTGATTTTACCAACCGCATAGCGCGCGGCCTGGAAGTCAAAGGTATGCTGAACATTCAATACATCGTGAAAAACGACGAGGTATTTGTCATAGAAGTCAACCCGCGTTCCAGCCGCACCGTGCCTTTTTTGAGCAAAGTAACCGGCATTCCCATGGTAAACGTCGCCACCAAAGCCGCGCTCGGGCAAAAAATAAAGCAAATCGGGTACAAGCCCGGCCTGCGCCTGTTCCCCGATTACTACGCGATAAAAGCGCCGGTATTTTCCTTTGCGAAAATGCACAACGTCGATATAACGTTGGGGCCGGAAATGAAATCCACCGGCGAGGTCATGGGTGTTGACAACAAATTCTCGCGCGCCCTTTACAAAGCCTGCGTTGCTTCCGGCATCAATGTCCCGGACGAGGGGGCGATACTTTTTACCATCGCCGATAAAGATAAAGACGAAGCGTTAGCCATCGCCAAAGGCTTTTATGACCTTGGTTATATGATCGCGGCGACGAAGGGCACGGCGGAATTTTTTATAAAAAACGGCATTGACGCGCAACTGGCCGCAAAAGTCAGCGAGGGTTCGCCTAACCTTCTGGATGAGATCAAAAAAGGCAAAATAAACATGGTGATAAATACCATAAGCAAAGGCTCGGCCTATGAACGGGACGGTTTCAATATAAGGCGCGCCACGGTGGAACACGCCATACCGTGCCTTACCTCCGTGGACACGGCGAAAGCCATCCTTGGCGTTATGTCGGCCATGAGGCGCCGCCGCTTGGTCAGCGTCGTTGCTTTGCAGGATCTTTTATGGGCAGGTGATGATTTTGAGTAAAAAATTTGTCGAATTGGCTGCCGTGCTGGGCAATGTCCGTTTGGGAAGCGATGTGTACAGCCTTTTGCTTGACGCTCCGCAAATCTGCCGGGAAGCTAAGCCGGGGCAGTTCGTGGGGGTAAAGACCGGCTGGGGGCAAGCGCCTTTCCTGCGCCGCCCGCTGTCGGTGGCGGACGCCGCAGACGGCCGGATAACCATAATCTACAGGGCGGCAGGCGTTGGCACAAGCTGGCTGGCCGCCCGCCGGGAAGGGGAAAAAGTTGATATCATGGGCCCTTTGGGGCATGGGTTTTCGCTTGAGGCCAAAAGGCCCCTTTTAGTGGGCGGCGGCATTGGCATCGCTCCCCTAATCAGCGTAGCGCGAAGCTTTGCCGGCCGTTTTGGCAGCGGCATTGTGCTGGCCGGGCGCAATAAAGACGAAATAACTTACTGGCAGGCCATGTTTAAAGATCTTTGCCATTGCGTGTACATTGCCACCGACGACGGCAGCATGGGCATTCGCGGCAACGCCTTGGCCGTTTTGCCGCAAGCGGCGGAAGAAGGCGGATACGACTGCATATACGCCTGTGGGCCGCCGCCCATGCTGAAGGCGATCGCCGCTTTTGTCAGACAGAAAAACATTCCCTGCCAACTTTCCTTGGAAAGCCGCATGGGTTGCGGCTTGGGGGCGTGCCAGGCCTGCTCCTGCCAAGGCGCGGACGGAAAGCGCAAGCGCATTTGCCTTAACGGCCCCGTATTTGCCGCCGGGGAGGTGGAAGGATTATGAGCGCTGCGGACGGGAACAAACTGGCGGTGGAAATCGCCGGCATCAAGATGAAAACCCCTGTTATGACGGCTTCCGGCACATGCGGGTATGGGCTGGAACTGCTGGACTTTGTCGATTTGAACAGCCTTGGTGCGCTTGTCGTCAAAGGCGCCACCCTTGAACCTTGCCCCGGCAACGCCGGACAGAGGATAGCGGAGACGCCCGCCGGGGCGCTTAACGCAATCGGGCTGGAAAATCCCGGCGTAGGGGTGTTTATTGACAACATACTGCCGGCGCTCCGCCGCTATGACGTGCCGGTGATCGCCAATATCGCCGGACGGACGGTGGACGAATACGCGGAATTGGCGCGGCGGCTCGACGCTACCGCCGTAGCCGGCATAGAGATCAACATTTCCTGCCCCAACATTAAAGCGGGCGGCCTTGCTTTCGGCACGCGGCCGGGCAGCGCCGCCGAAGTAGTGGGCGCGGTGAGAAGGGCCAGCGGCAAGCCGATTATCACCAAACTTTCGCCGAACGTAACCGACATAGCGGAAATCGCGCGGGCGGCGGAAGCCGCGGGCAGCGACGCGCTCTCCCTGATCAATACCTTGGTTGGCATGAAAATAGACATAAAAAGGAAACAACCGGCGCTGGGCAACATTTTCGGCGGACTTTCCGGCCCGGCCGTCCGCCCGGTGGCGGTGCGCATGGTCTGGCAGGCCGCGCGGGCGGTAAAGATACCGGTGATCGGCATGGGCGGCATTGCGGCGGCCGAGGACGCTTTGGAATTTATCATGGCGGGAGCGAGCGCCGTGGCGGTAGGGTCGGCGACCTTCGCCGACCCGCAGTCAATTGAGCTTATAACTCAGGGTTTGCGCGCCTATATGCGGGAAGAGGCCGCCGCCAATATTGGCGAACTTGTCGGCGCGGCTTGGCCGCCCGCGTGAGGAGCGAAGAAGATGATTTTTGAAGACAGACTTATCGTTGCCCTGGACGTGCCCAACATGGACAAAGCCAGCAGGCTGATCGTCGCGTTGGACAGTACGGTAAATTATTACAAAGTGGGCATGGAACTTTTCTACGGCGCGCAAAAAGACGTGATTGACTATCTGAAAGCGCGCCGCAAAAAGATATTCCTTGACTTGAAATTGCACGACATACCGAATACGGTTGCGCGAAGCATTGAGGTTTTGAGCGCCCTGGAAGTGGACATGATCACCCTGCACGCCTTCGGCGGGCGGGAGATGATGCAAGAGGCTGCGGCGGCGGCAAAGCGGATCCAGGAAAAGACTGGCAGGAAAGCGCCGCTTTTGCTTGCCGTTACTGTGCTTACCAGCCTTGGCGAAAAGCAATGGCGCGAACTTAACAGCGCCCTTTCCATAAAGGAGCAAGTGCTGGAGATGGCCAAACTCGCCAAAGATTCCGGCATGAGCGGGGCAGTAGCGTCGCCTTGGGAAGCGGCGGGCATCCGTGAAGCCTGTGGCCGGGATTTTTACATCGTAACGCCTGGCGTTAGGCAAAGTGCCGACAGCTGCAACGACCAGGCCCGTTTCGCCACGCCCCAAATGGCGCTGGAAGCGGGCGCGAGCCATATAGTGGTCGGGCGCCCGATAACCCGGGCGATTGACCCTAAAGGGGCGGCGCGGGCGATCATCGAAGAGATGCGGGAGGCCTGCCTGTGAAAAAAGAAACGCTCATGAAACTTTTGGAAGACACGGGCGCCGTCCTCCACGGGCATTTTCTCCTTACCTCCGGCCTGCACAGCCCTATGTATTTGGAAAAATTCCAACTGCTGCAATATCCCGAATATACGGAGCTTTTATGCAAGGAATTGGCGAAAAATTTCGCCGCCGATCGGGTGGAGCTGGTCGTTGGCCCGGTTACCGGCGGGATACTGCTGGCGCATGAAACCGGCAAGGCGCTGAAAACAAAAGCCATCTTCACCGAACGCGAAGATGGCAAGATGACGTTGAAACGCGGATTTGAAATACCGGCCGGCGCGAGGGTGCTGGTCGTGGAAGATATTGTTACCACGGGCGGTTCGGTGCGGGAAGTGCTGGAAGTCGTCCAGGAAAAAGGCGGGTTGCCCGTCGGCGTTGGCGTTTTGGTGGACCGCAGCGGCGGGTGCGTAGATTTTGGCGTCAAGACGGCCGCGCTTCTCAAACTGGACGTTCCGGTTTTCAAGCCAAAGGAGTGCCCTTTGTGCAAAGAAGGGCTCGCTTTCACCAAACGGGGGCGGACAGGCAAGTGAACGTCCGGGCGGCGGCGGTTCTCCGGCCGTTCGCGCGCGAGAAAACGGCAACTGTTGAAGCCCCGCTATTTCTTATGCGCCAGGCGCCGGCAGTTGAGCAAAAGCACAATTCCGAACAGGCCGTCGAGTAAAATAGCCTGCCAGATATAAAAGACATTGAAAATTACCGTTGCGAAAAGAATGAATTTTACGCCAAGGAACAGCCGCCGGTAAATTTTTGTAAATTTTTGGCAAGCTTTGCCCATGGCGAAAACAGCCGGAAGACAGGCAAGATGATCGCCCAACATTATTATATCGGCGCTGTCTAAAGCGGCTCCAAGGTCTTTCGCGGCGTTTACGGCGATGCTGATGTCCGCGCTGGCGAAGGAATCGGCATCTGTTTCGGCGTTGCCGACGATTAAGACGCTGCCGTAGTTATGGTGCAGTTTTTTTACCGCCGCAGCTTTGGCGGCGCTATGCAGATTGCTTACCGCATCGGTAAAACCGAGCGGTTTGCTGGCGGAAGCGGCCGCTTTTTCCTGCTCCTTGGTCAGCATGATGATATTTTTCACGTCGAGAGCGCGTATTTTCTGGATTGTCGTGAAAATTCCCGGATGAATGTCGTCGATAAAGGACAAAAGCCCCGCAGCCTCTCCGTCTACGGCCATAAACAGCACGGTTGAGCCGTGATTTAAATATTCGGCGTACTTGCGCAAAAGGACGTAAGTTTTAATCCCTTTTTCCAGCAAAAATCTGTTGCTGCCTAAAATAACGGCGCGGTTTTCTATTACGCCGGCGATATTGAATTGATCCATTTCCTCGATTTGCGCCTTTAGTTCCCCCTCGGCCGCCCGGCCGTCCCCCTGGCTTGCTATGGTGTCGGCCAGCGGGTGGGCGGCGGCCTTGGTAAGGGCGCCGGCCAGCCGCATAAGTTCTGGCCGCGAGAAGGGGTAAGGCGCGTGTAGGTTGGACAGGATGAGTTTGCCGTTGGCTAAGGTGGTTGCCTTTTCAAAAGCTACGGCTTTTACTTCGCTTATCTTTTCAAAAGCGACTGGATTTTTCACTATGACGCCTGATTTGTCCGCCTTGTCCATGACAAAAGACAAGAAAAGGGCGGATGCTTTGACAAGCGGGTTGTAAGGGGCGAAAATCAGCAGTATCGCCAAAGTATAGTAAAGCCAGTTGAGCATGGAAATGGCGAAAAAGTAATAAGGGACGGCCATAAAGAAAATAAAAGTGAGCAGGCGGCGCGAATAATGTTGATGGTAATATTTAAGGGTGCGCAATTCCTTTTCGACGGCCGCCTGTTTGAGCGTGTTCAAAATACTGCTGAACAGGGAAGTTTCCTGCGCGCTGACGGCCTCCGCCGTCAAGCGGCCTTCGGCGGCCGATAAACCGGCGAAAACGAAAGAACCTTCCCCCGCGCAATGAGTTGAGGCGGGCGGGGCGATTGTTGGCGGCAATATTTTGGCTTTGCCGGAACGGACTATGGCATCGACCGGCAGCACTTGTTTTTCTTCCAGCAAAATGACGTCGCCGCATTTGATTTCAGAAGAAAGCGCGGCGGAAAACCCTTCCCCGTCAAATATTTTTACCGGCGCCGGAGGATTTTGCCAGGAATCGTACAGTTGCCTTAATTGCCTGGCGGCGGTATAATTTTGTATAAGTTCCAAGGTGGCGATTAAGCACACATATTTGGCCGCCTCGGGCAGTTTGTTTATTGAAATCAAGCCGACCGCCGCGAGAAATATGAACAAGCCGGCGCTGACGCGCAGCGACAACAAAGACAGGCAGGCGGCGCGGAGCATGTGCCAGCCGCAAAGGACGATGCTGCCGGCGAACAAGTACGAATCTATCCCGTATAAATTGGCGGCGGGGACAAACAGGCCGATAAAAAGCAAAAATAGCCCCGTAAGGGAACGGAACGGATAACTGAGCGGCATTTGCGACCTCCGTATAAAATCTGAAGCGCCTTGTTTTATATACGCGCCAAATTTGTTATTATTTCATTATAACAAATTAAATATTGCCGGTAAAACATATTGATAAATTTAACGTAGGCACACATCATGGCCGGGCTTGCCGGGAAAAATCTGGAAAAACGGCGGTTGCGCACAGATGGCATGGTTTTTCTCCCTGCTGGGGAGCTATGTTTTTTATTATCCTTTGGTTATGAGCCTTGTATGGATAATCGGCGGTTTGTTTTTTTATTTCCGAAAGGAAAGAAATACCGGCAGGTTTCCGATATTGAGGTTTGTGCCGAAAATTTCCGTCCTGATACCCGCCCGCAACGAGGCGGACAATATCAGGGAAACCGTGCAGGCGGTTTTGGCGTCGCAGTATCCTGCCATGGAAGTTATCGTGATCGACGATGACAGTTCCGACGGCACGGACCGGATTATAACCAAACTGGGGGAGGAACACGAAAACGTCCGGGGTTTGTTCCTGCGCCGGCACATGGGCAAAGCGAGCGGCCTGAACATGGCTTTTCTCATGAGCCGGGGCGACATAATCGTAACGATTGACGCCGACTGCCTGCTCGACAAACAGGCTTTGTATTGGATTGCCTGGCATTTCGCGAATTTCCCCCGCGTCGGCGCGGTAACCGGCAATCCTCATGTCAGGAACCGGACGACCCTTCTGGCGCAAATACAGACGGCGGAATATACCAGCGTCATCGGACTGGTAAAAAGAACGCAGAGAGTGCTTGGCAAGCTGCTCACCGTGTCGGGCGTCATAGCCGCTTTCCGGCGGGAGGCGCTGGCGGACGTGGGGCTGTGGAGCCATGACATGATAACGGAAGACATCGACATAACTTGGAAATTGGAAAAGCGTTTTTGGGATGTGCGCTATGAAACGAACGCCGTAGGCTGGATACTGGTGCCGGAAACGCTTAAAGGATTGTGGATGCAGCGCCTGCGCTGGGCCCAGGGCGGCGTGGAAACAATAAGGCGACATCGCGGCGTTTGGCTGGATTGGCGCCAGCGCCGGATATGGCCTGTTTATATAGATTATGTATTAGTGATCATCTGGAGCTATTCTTTCTTTTTAACTGTTCTGTATTGGGGCGCCTGCCGGCTGCTGGGGGCGGAAACGGGCGTTTTTTGGGGCTGGAACGGCAGCGTGGCGGCTTTTGTCTGTGTTTTTCAGTTTTTGGTCAGCCTGTCCATCAACTTGCGTTATGACAAGACGCTTATTTCAGCCTATTTTTGGATCATCTGGTATCCGGCTTTTTACTGGCTTTTCAACGCTTGCGCCACGGTAGTTGGCTTTTACAAAGGGATGACGAAAAAATTCGGCCGCGCGTCGCTTTGGCAAAGTCCGGATCGGGGCGTATCAAGGAGCGCGCGATAACATGGTAAGGCGCAACAAGATTATCTATTGTCCCAACAAAATATCTAAATACCGGCACGGGCTGGAATTTGCCATAAAGCTGTTTTTGAGCGCGGCGGTCTTTTTTCTGACCTTGTCCTTGTGGGGTTATTTCGGCAGTTATTTTTATCGCGGCCTGTTTTCCGAAAGTTATTTCGCAAATACGGTGGAAATATTGGGCAAACTGCTTGTGGCCGCGCTTTTTGTTTTTTTTGCCATGTTTTTTTGGCAGCAATATAATATACTGGCGTTCGGCGGCCGCACCCGCCGGCGGGTGCGGCCGCCGAACGCCAGTATATTATATTGCTGCCAAAAAAACATGGCAAAAAAAACAAAAAGCGCGGCCACAAGCAGTTTGCCCAATATTTCCACCGTATTTGCGAAATAACTTTCGGAAAACAGGCCGCGATAAAAATAACTGCCGAAATAACCCCACAAGGACAAGGTCAGAAAAAAGACCGCCGCGCTCAAAAACAGCTTTATGGCAAATTCCAGCCCGTGCCGGTATTTAGATATTTTGTTGGGACAATAGATAATCTTGTTGCGCCTTACCATGTTATCGCGCGCTCCTTGATACGCCCCGATCCGGACTTTGCCAAAGCGACGCGCGGCCGAATTTTTTCGTCATCCCTTTGTAAAAGCCAACTACCGTGGCGCAAGCGTTGAAAAGCCAGTAAAAAGCCGGATACCAGATGATCCAAAAATAGGCTGAAATAAGCGTCTTGTCATAACGCAAGTTGATGGACAGGCTGACCAAAAACTGAAAAACACAGACAAAAGCCGCCACGCTGCCGTTCCAGCCCCAAAAAACGCCCGTTTCCGCCCCCAGCAGCCGGCAGGCGCCCCAATACAGAACAGTTAAAAAGAAAGAATAGCTCCAGATGATCACTAATACATAATCTATATAAACAGGCCATATCCGGCGCTGGCGCCAATCCAGCCAAACGCCGCGATGTCGCCTTATTGTTTCCACGCCGCCCTGGGCCCAGCGCAGGCGCTGCATCCACAATCCTTTAAGCGTTTCCGGCACCAGTATCCAGCCTACGGCGTTCGTTTCATAGCGCACATCCCAAAAACGCTTTTCCAATTTCCAAGTTATGTCGATGTCTTCCGTTATCATGTCATGGCTCCACAGCCCCACGTCCGCCAGCGCCTCCCGCCGGAAAGCGGCTATGACGCCCGACACGGTGAGCAGCTTGCCAAGCACTCTCTGCGTTCTTTTTACCAGTCCGATGACGCTGGTATATTCCGCCGTCTGTATTTGCGCCAGAAGGGTCGTCCGGTTCCTGACATGAGGATTGCCGGTTACCGCGCCGACGCGGGGGAAATTCGCGAAATGCCAGGCAATCCAATACAAAGCCTGTTTGTCGAGCAGGCAGTCGGCGTCAATCGTTACGATTATGTCGCCCCGGCTCATGAGAAAAGCCATGTTCAGGCCGCTCGCTTTGCCCATGTGCCGGCGCAGGAACAAACCCCGGACGTTTTCGTGTTCCTCCCCCAGTTTGGTTATAATCCGGTCCGTGCCGTCGGAACTGTCATCGTCGATCACGATAACTTCCATGGCAGGATACTGCGACGCCAAAACCGCCTGCACGGTTTCCCTGATATTGTCCGCCTCGTTGCGGGCGGGTATCAGGACGGAAATTTTCGGCACAAACCTCAATATCGGAAACCTGCCGGTATTTCTTTCCTTTCGGAAATAAAAAAACAAACCGCCGATTATCCATACAAGGCTCATAACCAAAGGATAATAAAAAACATAGCTCCCCAGCAGGGAGAAAAACCATGCCATCTGTGCGCAACCGCCGTTTTTCCAGATTTTTCCCGGCAAGCCCGGCCATGATGTGTGCCTACGTTAAATTTATCAATATGTTTTACCGGCAATATTTAATTTGTTATAATGAAATAATAACAAATTTGGCGCGTATATAAAACAAGGCGCTTCAGATTTTATACGGAGGTCGCAAATGCCGCTCAGTTATCCGTTCCGTTCCCTTACGGGGCTATTTTTGCTTTTTATCGGCCTGTTTGTCCCCGCCGCCAATTTATACGGGATAGATTCGTACTTGTTCGCCGGCAGCATCGTCCTTTGCGGCTGGCACATGCTCCGCGCCGCCTGCCTGTCTTTGTTGTCGCTGCGCGTCAGCGCCGGCTTGTTCATATTTCTCGCGGCGGTCGGCTTGATTTCAATAAACAAACTGCCCGAGGCGGCCAAATATGTGTGCTTAATCGCCACCTTGGAACTTATACAAAATTATACCGCCGCCAGGCAATTAAGGCAACTGTACGATTCCTGGCAAAATCCTCCGGCGCCGGTAAAAATATTTGACGGGGAAGGGTTTTCCGCCGCGCTTTCTTCTGAAATCAAATGCGGCGACGTCATTTTGCTGGAAGAAAAACAAGTGCTGCCGGTCGATGCCATAGTCCGTTCCGGCAAAGCCAAAATATTGCCGCCAACAATCGCCCCGCCCGCCTCAACTCATTGCGCGGGGGAAGGTTCTTTCGTTTTCGCCGGTTTATCGGCCGCCGAAGGCCGCTTGACGGCGGAGGCCGTCAGCGCGCAGGAAACTTCCCTGTTCAGCAGTATTTTGAACACGCTCAAACAGGCGGCCGTCGAAAAGGAATTGCGCACCCTTAAATATTACCATCAACATTATTCGCGCCGCCTGCTCACTTTTATTTTCTTTATGGCCGTCCCTTATTACTTTTTCGCCATTTCCATGCTCAACTGGCTTTACTATACTTTGGCGATACTGCTGATTTTCGCCCCTTACAACCCGCTTGTCAAAGCATCCGCCCTTTTCTTGTCTTTTGTCATGGACAAGGCGGACAAATCAGGCGTCATAGTGAAAAATCCAGTCGCTTTTGAAAAGATAAGCGAAGTAAAAGCCGTAGCTTTTGAAAAGGCAACCACCTTAGCCAACGGCAAACTCATCCTGTCCAACCTACACGCGCCTTACCCCTTCTCGCGGCCAGAACTTATGCGGCTGGCCGGCGCCCTTACCAAGGCCGCCGCCCACCCGCTGGCCGACACCATAGCAAGCCAGGGGGACGGCCGGGCGGCCGAGGGGGAACTAAAGGCGCAAATCGAGGAAATGGATCAATTCAATATCGCCGGCGTAATAGAAAACCGCGCCGTTATTTTAGGCAGCAACAGATTTTTGCTGGAAAAAGGGATTAAAACTTACGTCCTTTTGCGCAAGTACGCCGAATATTTAAATCACGGCTCAACCGTGCTGTTTATGGCCGTAGACGGAGAGGCTGCGGGGCTTTTGTCCTTTATCGACGACATTCATCCGGGAATTTTCACGACAATCCAGAAAATACGCGCTCTCGACGTGAAAAATATCATCATGCTGACCAAGGAGCAGGAAAAAGCGGCCGCTTCCGCCAGCAAACCGCTCGGTTTTACCGATGCGGTAAGCAATCTGCATAGCGCCGCCAAAGCTGCGGCGGTAAAAAAACTGCACCATAACTACGGCAGCGTCTTAATCGTCGGCAACGCCGAAACAGATGCCGATTCCTTCGCCAGCGCGGACATCAGCATCGCCGTAAACGCCGCGAAAGACCTTGGAGCCGCTTTAGACAGCGCCGATATAATAATGTTGGGCGATCATCTTGCCTGTCTTCCGGCTGTTTTCGCCATGGGCAAAGCTTGCCAAAAATTTACAAAAATTTACCGGCGGCTGTTCCTTGGCGTAAAATTCATTCTTTTCGCAACGGTAATTTTCAATGTCTTTTATATCTGGCAGGCTATTTTACTCGACGGCCTGTTCGGAATTGTGCTTTTGCTCAACTGCCGGCGCCTGGCGCATAAGAAATAGCGGGGCTTCAACAGTTGCCGTTTTCTCGCGCGCGAACGGCCGGAGAACCGCCGCCGCCCGGACGTTCACTTGCCTGTCCGCCCCCGTTTGGTGAAAGCGAGCCCTTCTTTGCACAAAGGGCACTCCTTTGGCTTGAAAACCGGAACGTCCAGTTTGAGAAGCGCGGCCGTCTTGACGCCAAAATCTACGCACCCGCCGCTGCGGTCCACCAAAACGCCAACGCCGACGGGCAACCCGCCTTTTTCCTGGACGACTTCCAGCACTTCCCGCACCGAACCGCCCGTGGTAACAATATCTTCCACGACCAGCACCCTCGCGCCGGCCGGTATTTCAAATCCGCGTTTCAACGTCATCTTGCCATCTTCGCGTTCGGTGAAGATGGCTTTTGTTTTCAGCGCCTTGCCGGTTTCATGCGCCAGCAGTATCCCGCCGGTAACCGGGCCAACGACCAGCTCCACCCGATCGGCGGCGAAATTTTTCGCCAATTCCTTGCATAAAAGCTCCGTATATTCGGGATATTGCAGCAGTTGGAATTTTTCCAAATACATAGGGCTGTGCAGGCCGGAGGTAAGGAGAAAATGCCCGTGGAGGACGGCGCCCGTGTCTTCCAAAAGTTTCATGAGCGTTTCTTTTTTCACAGGCAGGCCTCCCGCATCTCTTCGATGATCGCCCGCGCCGCCCCTTTAGGGTCAATCGCCCGGGTTATCGGGCGCCCGACCACTATATGGCTCGCGCCCGCTTCCAGCGCCATTTGGGGCGTGGCGAAACGGGCCTGGTCGTTGCAGCTGTCGGCACTTTGCCTAACGCCAGGCGTTACGATGTAAAAATCCCGGCCACAGGCTTCACGGATGCCCGCCGCTTCCCAAGGCGACGCTACTGCCCCGCTCATGCCGGAATCTTTGGCGAGTTTGGCCATCTCCAGCACTTGCTCCTTTATGGAAAGGGCGCTGTTAAGTTCGCGCCATTGCTTTTCGCCAAGGCTGGTAAGCACAGTAACGGCAAGCAAAAGCGGCGCTTTCCTGCCAGTCTTTTCCTGGATCCGCTTTGCCGCCGCCGCAGCCTCTTGCATCATCTCCCGCCCGCCGAAGGCGTGCAGGGTGATCATGTCCACTTCCAGGGCGCTCAAAACCTCAATGCTTCGCGCAACCGTATTCGGTATGTCGTGCAATTTCAAGTCAAGGAATATCTTTTTGCGGCGCGCTTTCAGATAGTCAATCACGTCTTTTTGCGCGCCGTAGAAAAGTTCCATGCCCACTTTGTAATAATTTACCGTACTGTCCAACGCGACGATCAGCCTGCTGGCTTTGTCCATGTTGGGCACGTCCAGGGCAACGATAAGTCTGTCTTCAAAAATCATCTTCTTCGCTCCTCACGCGGGCGGCCAAGCCGCGCCGACAAGTTCGCCAATATTGGCGGCGGCCTCTTCCCGCATATAGGCGCGCAAACCCTGAGTTATAAGCTCAATTGACTGCGGGTCGGCGAAGGTCGCCGACCCTACCGCCACGGCGCTCGCTCCCGCCATGATAAATTCCAAAGCGTCCTCGGCCGCCGCAATGCCGCCCATGCCGATCACCGGTATCTTTACCGCCCGCGCGGCCTGCCAGACCATGCGCACCGCCACCGGGCGGACGGCCGGGCCGGAAAGTCCGCCGAAAATGTTGCCCAGCGCCGGTTGTTTCCTTTTTATGTCTATTTTCATGCCAACCAAGGTATTGATCAGGGAGAGCGCGTCGCTGCCCGCGGCTTCCGCCGCCCGCGCGATTTCCGCTATGTCGGTTACGTTCGGCGAAAGTTTGGTGATAATCGGCTTGCCGCTGGCCCTTCTCACCGCGCCCACTACTTCGGCGGCGCTGCCCGGCCGCGTGCCGAAAGCAAGGCCGCCCGCTTTAATGTTGGGGCAGGAAATGTTGATCTCTATGCCGGCTACGGCGGTAGCGTCGAGCCGCCGCGCCAATTCCGCGTATTCGTCCACCGTCCGTCCGGCGATATTGGCGATCACCGGCACGTCATAGCGGCGGAGCGCCGGCAGTATGTTGTCAATAAACACCCCTACGCCGGGATTTTCCAGCCCGATTGCGTTAAGCGCCCCGGCGGGCGTCTCCGCTATCCTCTGTCCGGCGTTGCCGGGGCAAGGTTCAAGGGTGGCGCCTTTGACGACAAGCGCACCAAGGCTGTTCAAATCGACAAAGTCCAGCAGTTCCAGCCCATACCCGCATGTGCCGGAAGCCGTCATAACAGGGGTTTTCATCTTGATGCCGGCGATTTCCACCGCCAGTTTGTTCCCGTCCGCAGCGCTCATAATCCTTCCACCTCCCCGGCGGCAAATACGGGGCCGTTAAGGCAAATGCGCTTGCGCTTTCCGTCCGCGCCTTGGCAGGAGCAGGCCTGGCACGCCCCCAAGCCGCAACCCATGCGGCTTTCCAAGGAAAGTTGGCAGGGAATGTTTTTCTGTCTGACAAAAGCGGCGATCGCCTTCAGCATGGGCGGCGGCCCACAGGCGTATATGCAGTCGTATCCGCCTTCTTCCGCCGCTTGCGGCAAAACGGCCAAGGCGTTGCCGCGAATGCCCATGCTGCCGTCGTCGGTGGCAATGTACACGCAATGGCAAAGATCTTTAAACATGGCCTGCCAGTAAGTTATTTCGTCTTTATTGCGCCCGGCCAGCACAATGCCGCTGCCAAAACGGCCGGCAAAGCTTCGCGCTACGCTGATTAGGGGAGCGATGCCAATGCCGCCGCCCACTAAAAGGGGCCTTTTGGCCTCAAGCGAAAACCCATGCCCCAAAGGGCCCATGATATCAACTTTTTCCCCTTCCCGGCGGGCGGCCAGCCAGCTTGTGCCAACGCCTGCCGCCCTGTAGATTATGGTTATCCGGCCGTCTGCGGCGTCCGCCACCGACAGCGGGCGGCGCAGGAAAGGCGCTTGCCCCCAGCCGGTCTTTACCCCCACGAACTGCCCCGGCTTAGCTTCCCGGCAGATTTGCGGAGCGTCAAGCAAAAGGCTGTACACATCGCTTCCCAAACGGACATTGCCCAGCACGGCAGCCAATTCGACAAATTTTTTACTCAAAATCATCACCTGCCCATAAAAGATCCTGCAAAGCAACGACGCTGACCAAGCGGCGGCGCCTCATGGCCGACATAACGCCAAGGATGGCTTTCGCCGTGTCCACGGAGGTAAGGCACGGTATGGCGTGTTCCACCGTGGCGCGCCTTATATTGAAACCGTCCCGTTCATAGGCCGAGCCTTTGCTTATGGTATTTATCACCATGTTTATTTTGCCTTTTTTGATCTCATCCAGAAGGTTAGGCGAACCCTCGCTGACTTTTGCGGCCAGTTGCGCGTCAATGCCGTTTTTTATAAAAAATTCCGCCGTGCCCTTCGTCGCCGCGATCATATAACCAAGGTCATAAAAGCCTTTGGCGATGGCTAACGCTTCGTCTTTATCTTTATCGGCGATGGTAAAAAGTATCGCCCCCTCGTCCGGGACATTGATGCCGGAAGCAACGCAGGCTTTGTAAAGGGCGCGCGAGAATTTGTTGTCAACACCCATGACCTCGCCGGTGGATTTCATTTCCGGCCCCAACGTTATATCGACGTTGTGCATTTTCGCAAAGGAAAATACCGGCGCTTTTATCGCGTAGTAATCGGGGAACAGGCGCAGGCCGGGCTTGTACCCGATTTGCTTTATTTTTTGCCCGAGCGCGGCTTTGGTGGCGACGTTTACCATGGGAATGCCGGTTACTTTGCTCAAAAAAGGCACGGTGCGGCTGGAACGCGGGTTGACTTCTATGACAAATACCTCGTCGTTTTTCACGATGTATTGAATGTTCAGCATACCTTTGACTTCCAGGCCGCGCGCTATGCGGTTGGTAAAATCAATGACGCTGCGAATAACCCGCTCCGACAGGCTGCGCGGCGGATATACGGCTATGCTGTCGCCGGAATGGACGCCCGCCCGCTCAATATGTTCCATTATCCCGGGAATAAGCGTGTCTTTGCCGTCGCAAATCGCGTCGACTTCCACTTCCGTGCCGGAAAGGTAATGGTCCACCAAAACAGGGTGCTCTTGTGAGGCTTTAACGGCGCCGGTCATATATTGGCGCAGTTCGCCCTCGTTATAGACTATTTCCATGGCGCGCCCGCCCAAGACGTAAGACGGGCGCACCATCACGGGATAGCTGACCGCCGCGGCCGCTTTCAGGGCGCCCTCTATGTCGAAAACCGTAAAGCCGCGGGGTCGCGGGATGTTGAGTTTGGTCAGCAGTGCATCGAACTTTTCACGATCTTCGGCCATGTCAATGCTTTCGACCGTGGAGCCGATGATCCGGACGCCGCAGGCGGCAAGCGGTCCGGCCAGATTAATCGCCGTTTGCCCGCCGAACTGGACGATCACCCCTTCCGGGCGCTCTTTGTCTATGACACCAAGCACGTCCTCCAGCGTCAGCGGCTCAAAATAGAGGCGATCCGCAGTGTCGAAATCCGTGCTCACCGTTTCCGGGTTGTTGTTTATAATCACCGTTTCATAGCCAAGTTCCTTGAGTGCCCAGACAGAATGTACCGAACAGTAGTCAAATTCTATGCCCTGCCCGATGCGAATCGGCCCGGAACCCAATACTACGACTTTGGGTTTTGCCGTCCTTTCCACTTCGTCTTCCGCGCCGTAGACCGAATAATAATACGGCGTTACCGCCTCAAACTCGGCGGCGCAGGTATCGACCATTTTATACGCCGGCAATATGGCGCATTGTTTTCTCGCCGCGCGCACGTCGGACGCCGCCTTCCCGCAAAGGCGGGCGATGGCCGGGTCGGAAAAGCCGCATTTTTTGGCCGCAAGCAGCATCCCTTCATCAAGGCCCTTTTCCGCAAGCAGTTTTTCCATAGTTACGATATTTAAGATTTTTTGCAGGAAAAAGCGGTCGATGGCCGTTATTTCATGTATTTCCCCTAAGGGCTTCCCCCGCCGCATGGCCTCGGCTATGACAAAAAACCGCTCGTCGGTAGTATTTTTTATCCGGCCAAACAATTCCGCATCGGAAAGCGCGGCTATTTCCGGCAGCCAAAGATGATCGGCGCCTATTTCCAAAGATCTTACCGCCTTTAAAATAGCCCCTTCCAAAGAACGGTCGATCGCCATAACCTCGCCGGTCGCCTTCATCTGGGTACCCAACTCCCGGTCGGCGTTGGCGAATTTGTCAAAAGGCCAGCGCGGGAATTTTATGACGGCATAGTCTATGGAAGGCTCAAAACAGGCTTTGGTTTTTTGGGTTACGGCGTTCTCAATTTCTTCGAGAAGGTACCCTACGGCAATCTTACTGGCGACTTTGGCGATCGGATAGCCCGTGGCTTTGGACGCCAAGGCACTGGAACGGCTGACGCGGGGATTGACCTCGATAACGTAATATTTTTCCGAGCAAGGGTCCAGCGCGTACTGCACGTTGCAGCCGCCTTCGACGCCAAGCGCGCGGATAATCCTGACGGAGGCGCCCCTGAGCATCATCAGCTCGCGGTCCGACAGGGTCTGCGCGGGCGCGACCACCACGCTGTCGCCGGTATGCACGCCGACCGGATCAAGGTTCTCCATGCTGCAAATGGTTACGCAATTGTCGGCGGCGTCCCTTATGACTTCATACTCCAATTCCTTCCAGCCGGCGACGCTGCGTTCGATAAGCGCCTGGCCGATCAGGCTGTATTTTAAACCTACGTTGGTAATTTCGCTCAATTCATCTTCGTTGGCGGCTATCCCGCCGCCAGTGCCGCCCAGCGTATAAGCGGGGCGCACGATGAGGGGAAAGCCCACTTCGCGGGCGAATTGCCGGGCGGCGTAAACCGTTTCGACGATAGTGCTTTCCGGCACGGGCTCGCCGATCTTTTCCATGGTTTCCTTGAAAAGTTCGCGGTCTTCCGCCTTTTTGATGCTCTCGACCGACGTGCCCAAAAGTTCGATGCCGTATTCGGCCAGCGCGCCGCGCCGGCCAAGTTCCACCGCCAAATTCAGCCCGGTCTGCCCGCCAAGGGTAGCCAAAAGTCCGTCCGGCTGTTCTTTTTTGATTATGGCTTCTAAAAACTCCACAGTCAGCGGCTCTATATATACCCGATCGGCGATATTCGCGTCCGTCATGATCGTCGCCGGATTGCTGTTGACCAAAACGACCTCCAGCCCTTCCTCCTTCAGGGCGCGGCAGGCCTGTGTGCCCGCGTAGTCAAATTCCGCCGCCTGCCCGATGACGATAGGGCCGGAGCCAATGACAAGCACTTTTTTGATATGTTGTTTTTTCGGCATTTTACCGTCCCCCGATCAGGTTGTCGAAGCGCTCGAACAAATATTCGTGCCCATCGGGGCCGGGAGACGCCTCGGGATGATACTGCACGGCGAAGATGGGCTTGTGCTCGTGGGCGACTCCTTCCAACGTCCCGTCATTGACGTTGCGGTGGGTAACTTTCAGCCCCGTGCCGCACAGCGAACCCTCGTTCACCGCGTAGCCGTGATTTTGGGAAGTTATGACGATTTTGTTCAATTGCAGGTCTTTCACCGGATGGTTTACTCCCCGGTGCCCAAATTTCATTTTGTAAGTATCGCCGCCCAAGGCAAGGCAAATCAGCTGGTAGCCGAGACAAATGCCGAATATCGGCTTGCCGCTTTCCACAAGCGCCTTTATATTGCCGATTATTTCCGGCAAGGATTTAGGGTCGCCCGGCCCGTTGGACAAAAATATGCCGTCCGGCTTGTCCGCCAGTATCTTTTCCGCTTCGGTATAGGCCGGGTAAAGGGTCATATCGTAGCCGTACGCGCAAAGATCGTCAATCATGGCGCGTTTGGCGCCAAAGTCCAAAAAGGCCACCCGCTTGCCGCCCCGGCCTACTTTTTCCGGCTGCTTGATAGTTACCTCCCTGACCAAAAACTTCTCCTCCGGCAGGGCGAGCAGCCGGCTAATCTCAGCTTCATCCGTATCCTCGGGGGCAATCGCGCCCCACAACGTCCCTTCGGTGCGTATGCGCCGCGTGAGCGCCCGCGTATCCACCCCATAAAGGCAGGGTATTTTTTCTTCCCGCAGGAAATCCTTTATCGATCCCCGCGAACGCCAATTGCTCGGCCGCTCGCAAAGCTCGCTTACGATATATCCGCGAAAATAAGATTTGGGCGCTTGTTTGTAAAGATCATTCACGCCATAGTTGCCGATCAAGGGATAAGTCATAACCACTATCTGCCCGCAGTAGGAAGGATCCGTAAGCGTTTCCTGATAACCTGTCATAGCGGTATTGAACACCACTTCGCCCACCCCCGGGGCGCCGCCGAAAAATCGCCCTTTATAAACGCTGCCGTCTTTCAGGACAAGTTTGCCGCCCTTTTCAGTCAATTACCACACCGTCTTTCATTACGAACTTTCCTGAGACTATGGCGGCAACCGCTTTGCCCCGGCATTTTTTCCCGTCAAATGGCGTGACCCGCCCGCGGGTATAAAATTTGCCGCTGTCCACCGTCCATTCCCGGTCAAGGTCAATTATTGTAAGGTCAGCCCTCGCCCCCGGGCTAAGGCTGCCGGCGCCGAGCGAAAATATCCGCGCCGGCGCGACGCTCATCCGGTCGATTATTTCGTTGAGCGTAAAAAGCCCCGCATGATAAAGGTCGGTCAAAATCACCGCCACGGAAGTCTCCAGTCCGGCAAACCCGTTAGGCGCGTAACGAAACTCCACGTCTTTTTCTTCATAGGCGTGCGGCGCGTGGTCGGTAACGATCGCGTCCAGCGTTCCGTCTTTAAGCCCCCGCCTGACCGCATCCACGTGTTCTTTTGTCCTTAGCGGCGGCGCTACCTTCGCGGCGGTGTTGTATCCTTCGACCAGCTCATCGGTCAAGGTCAAATGGTGCACCGCCGCCTCGCCGGTTACGCGCACGCCGCGGCGCTTCGCGCTGCGTATGATTTCTACCGCCCCTTTGCTCGATACATGCGCTATATGCAGCCGGGCGCCCGTAAACTCCGCCAGCATGATGTCGCGCGCCACGGCTATGTCTTCCGCCACCGCCGGTATCCCTGGCACGCCAAGCTTGGTTGACCGCGCGCCTTCGTGCATGAACCCATTGGCGGTAAAAGCCTCGTCCTCGGCGTGAACTATGACTATTTTGTCGAAAATAGCCGCGTATTCAAGCGCGGAACGAAATATGCGCGAATTTGCCACGTGGCGGCCATCGTCGGAAAAAGCCATAGCGCCGGCCAAAGCCATGTCGCCCATTTCCGCCAGTTCCTTGCCGGAAAGGCCCTTAGTTACGGCGCCCACTACTTCCACGTTAACCAACGCCTCGCGTTTTATACGCTCTTTGAGCCCTGACACTAGTATGGAAGAGTCAATCGCCGGCAGAGTGTTGGCCATGCAGGCCACCGTCGTAACGCCGCCCGCCGCCGCCGCCCGCGTGCCTGATATAATGTCTTCTTTCGCTTCCTGCCCCGGTTCGCGCAGATGCACATGCACGTCCACCACCCCGGGCGCAACGACAAGGCCGGTAGCGTCGTAAATTTCCGCGTCCTCGTCCTCTATCGCGTTTGCTATGCTTTTAACCCGCCCGTCCGCCAGCAATACATCCAAAACCGCGTCAATTTTCCGCGAAGGGTCCACTATGCGTCCGTTTTTAATTAACAGCTTCAATTTGCCTGCCTCCCGTCAGCGTAAGGAACAACAGCGCCATGCGTATCGCCACGCCGTTTTCCACCTGCTCGCGTATAAGCGATTTATCGCCGTAAGCTACCTCGGGGGAAATTTCCAGCCCGCGGTTTACCGGCCCCGGATGCATGATAAGCGCGTCCGGGCGCGCCAGTTTCAGGCGTTCGGCGTTCAATCCGAATATGCGCGCGTATTCGCGGGTGGTAGGGAAAAACCCAACCTTCTGCCTTTCCAATTGTATTCGCAGCACGTTTATTATATCGGCGTCCCTGATGGCGTCTTCTATACGGTCGTGCGCCGTAACCCCAAGTTTTTCCACCTCGGCCGGCAATAGCGGCCGCGGCCCCGCCACATGTATCTTTACTCCCAGTTTGCCAAGCCCGGCGATATTGGACCTTGCTACCCGGCTGTGCGTTATATCGCCGATTATGGCCATTTTGAGGCCGTTGAATTCTTTCTTGCGCTCCCTTATCGTAAACATGTCAAGCAGCGCCTGCGTTGGGTGCGCGTGCGCCCCGTCGCCGGCGTTCAAGACAACGGCGTCCACGGCTTTGGCCGCGTATTCGGCCGCCCCTTCCACCGGATGCCGCATAACGATGGCATCAAACTGCATGGCTTCAAAGGTATAGAGGGTATCGCGCAGGCTCTCGCCTTTGGTTACGCTGGATGCCGCCACCGCTACGTTAACCACGTCGGCGCCCAAATATTTGCCGGCCAGTTCAAAAGAAGTCCTGGTGCGGGTGCTTGCTTCATAAAAAAGCGTAACTATGGATTTGCCTCGCAAGGATGGCACTTTCTTGATATCGCGGTGAATGATTTTTTTCATTTCCAGAGCCGTGTCCATGATCAATTCATACTCGGGCACAGACAGGGACGCCATATCCAATATGCTTCGCCCGCTTAACGATACCGCCGCTTTGGTCATGCCACTACCCTCCACCCATATTTGACTTAGAGCCTGTTAACACTATCGGAAATGTTCAGATTTTGAGCTAATTTTTGTCAGGCGCGGCGCAAAACGCAGGCGAACCCCTATGTTCAGCGAGGCTTCAGGGCAAAGCGCGGCGGAAAATTCGCCCAAAGATGGGTATTGAACGGCAACGTCAACAGGCTCTACATCATATAAAAGCCTTCTCACCGCGACAGTGGCAAGAAGGCGCATAAAATCCCGACCATGCTCCCTTGCCAGTCTCCCGTACTGGCTTAAAGGTATATTTATTTAAGTACAACTAAATATTATCATTAATTAAAGATAAAGTCAACCGTTCAAAAAGTCGGAAAACATCACTAATTGATCGCTGTCAAGCGGCAACCGCGCCGGATTCGGCGTCTTTATATTTTTTTGTTCAATTTTCGCGCCGCAAAAGCCGCAGGACACCTTTGCCCGCGGCAGTGCCCAAGCAACGTGCCGCCCACATTTCGGGCAGATGAATTGCATTAAATATTTTCCCATCCGCGCGCCCTCCCCGGCCAATATTTTCATAAATATTCAACGCAAAAACAATGGACAACTGTCAAAAAATAAGTTACGCTTTAGAGAGTTAAAGGCGGCTTCAAACATGCGGCATATTGCAAAGAAGGGGAGATGGCGTTATGGATAGCGAGGATCCGGCCGCGCTGTTTGCGCGTATGGATTTTTTTGAGTTGGAGGAAGAAGGAAGCGGCGCCGGTTATTGTTATGAACCGGAGGAAGGCGGCTTCTACCTCATCGCCACCAACGAAGCCGGGGATTCGCCTGCGCCCGGGGACAGAATCATCGTCGCCTGTTATTCGCCTGACGACACTTTTGCCTGGAAAACGGAATTTCAAAATGCCGGCGCGTTTTACGCTTTCCGGCAAAAAATCGGCGGCCCGGATCTGATCGGCAACCTGGCCCGTTGGGAAAAATCCGCCAACCCCGGCCATTGACCGCCGATCCGCCGTTTCAACGCCGAACGGCCAGCCCTAATCCTTTCGGCTCTGACGGGCATATGCATAGCGCAGAGGGTCCGCCCGGACGCAAAAGCGGTTTTCGGGGGGCGTGTCCTTATTGGCGGCCGCCCGTTTGTTCCAGTGCGAAAGTTAGGTTGACGCTTGCCGTCAGCGTTATGGCGCCGGCGAAAATCTGGTTGCCGGCAAACTCCGCCGCGTCAAGGGACTTTAAAGCGCGCGCCTGCGCGCCTGCGCCGTCGACTTCGGCTCTGAGCAAAGCGCCGACGCGGCGGCCGGCGCTTTGCGCCACTATGTCAGCTTTTTCCCTCCCGTCGCGCACCGCTTCGCTTAACAATTCTTTTTGCAGAGCCGCCGCGCCGGAGGCGGCAAACCGCACGCCGCTGAATTTGTTTGCACCTGCGGCCAACGCGGCGTCAATGACCGCCCCGATCGCGTCTAAATTGCGAATGTGTATGGTCAAAATGTTCTCCACTTCGTAAGCGGCTGCCCTTTCCCGACGGTTTTCTTCCGGCTGGTAGACAGGCCGCACGGAAAAATTTTCTGTTTTTATTTCTTTTTTCCCAATGCCCAAAGCCGCAAGGCTTTTAACGATGCCGTCCACCCTGGCCGCAGTTTCCGCGCCGGCCTTTTCAGTCTTTTCGTCCCGGGCGGATACGCCGAGCGTTATGTAGGCAACGTCAGGGGCAACCTCGCGCGCGGCGCTCCCCCGGACGCTTATCGTGTCGCCGCTTTCTGCGGCGGGCGCCGCCGCCGCCGGCAAGGCAAACAGCAACGCGCAGCATACTAGCGCCAGGCAAAAGCCAAAACGCCCGCTCATTCAAAACGCCCCCTTGTGTTTGGCCAACTGTTGCACGTCTTTGTCGCCGCGGCCTGACAGGTTGACTATGGCTATGTCGCCTTTGCCGAACTCGCCTGCCAGTTTTTTCAGCAAGGCAAGCGCATGGGCGCTCTCTAACGCGGGAATGATGCCCTCGCACAAACTTAGCGTTTCCAACGCCTCGACAGCCTCCCGGTCGGTAATGGCCCTATAGTCCACCCGGCCCGTATCCTTGAGCCAAGCGTGTTCCGGCCCTATCCCCGGGTAATCCAGGCCGGCCGAGATGGAGTAAACAGGTTTCACCTCGCCGCTTTCCTCTTGCAAGACATAGCTTTTCGACCCGTGCAGAACGCCTACCTTGCCTAAGGTAAGCGTCGCCGCGTGGTCGGGAGTGTCGAGGCCTTTGCCGGCCGCTTCCGCCCCGAACATTTTGACTTCTTTGTCCGCGAGGAAAGCCGTATAAAGCCCTATGGCATTGCTGCCGCCGCCTACGCAGGCAAACAGGGCATTGGGCAGGCGGCCTTCTTTGGCCAGTATCTGTTCGCGCGCCTCTTGGCCGATGACGCTGTGAAAATCGCGCACCATGGACGGATACGGATGCGGGCCGACCGCCGAGCCTATGATGTAGAATATGTCGTCCTTGTTGGCCACCCAATAATTTATCGCCGCGTCCACCGCTTCCTTGAGCGTGCCGGTACCATCGGTCACGGACACCACGTCCGCCCCCAGCATATTCATCCGGTAAACATTAAGCGCCTGGCGCTCAACGTCTTCGCGGCCCATGAAAATAGTGCATTTCATACCGAAAAGCGCGGCCGCCGTAGCGGTCGCCACGCCGTGCTGCCCGGCGCCGGTTTCGGCTATAACGTGCCTTTTGCCCATATGCCGCGCCAGGAGCGCCTGGCCCAGGCAGTTATTGATCTTGTGCGCGCCTGTGTGGTTGAGGTCTTCGCGTTTCAGGTATATTTTAGGCCCGCCAAGTTTTTTTGTAAAATTCTTCGCTTCGTACAGGATAGACGGCCTGCCGACGTAATTTTTAAAAAGTTCGGCAAGTTCTTCCTTAAAATCCCCAGTTCCTTTTATCGCATCATACTCTGCGGCAATGTGATCAAGAATGGGCAGCATGCCCTCCGGTACATACTGGCCTCCGTATTGGCCAAAAAACCCGGCTTTGTTCATTGCTAACAACGCTCCTTTTAAAATTAGTAACTATCTTACAAACTATATATTAATCCTTGCCGGCCGATAAAGTCAAATTTCTGTAAATTGCTTGACAGGCAGCAGGATAAGCCTGACAATTAAATAAAAAGTTTAATGTTGCCCTCCGGCTAAAATCGCGGCCTCTTCGCGGCCGCTCCGCCACGCCGCTTTGCTCAGCCAAACCTTCGCCAAACATTTTGTCCGGCCTGCGTTTTGCGCCTCCGGAAGGCAGCCAAAGCGCGCAAAGCCTGTCCGCGTTTTAATTGGGAAGCAGTATAAACGCAAACTAACGGCGCGCCCCCAAAGACAAGAAACCCGGCGGCAAATTCCTGATTGCAAGGAGGATCAATGGCTGCAAACAAAAAACATACGCTGTCGCCTTCCATTGAAGATTATTTGGAAGCCATACACATGCTGGACGCGGATCAAAAAGGCGTCCGTTCCATCGACGTAGCCACGCATCTGTCGGTGTCCAAGCCCAGCGTAAATAAAGCGCTGCACAACTTGATAAACGCCGGGCTGGCCAAACAAGAAAAATATTCGCTTATTTATTTAACCAAGACCGGCCGCGAAAAAGCGCGCGAAGTGATGAACCGGCATGAAACCATAAAGGAATTTTTGATCAATATCCTGAAAGTGGCCGAGTCCACGGCGGAAAACGAGGCTTGCATGATCGAGCACGCCATGAGCAACGAAACCGTTAGCAAGATGCGCGTTTTTTTGGCAGGAAAGTCGTAATGCTTTTTGCCGGCGAAAAATACGGCCTCTTCGCGGTTGGTTCGCCGCGCCGCTTCGTTGCGCTCTCCCATCTGCCCTTCCGTCCGTCCGCGCCTTGCGCTTCGCCTGACGGAAAATTCAATCAAAATCCGAACATTTCGGATAGTGTCAACAGGCTCTAAAAATTTGTGGTTCATTGTAAAATGAAATGCAACAGAAAAAGAAAATTAAAAACCATAGGGAAAAGCGTCATCATTGAGTTTGACAAGAACAACAACGAAGGGGGCGAAACCCTATGGCTCAAAAAGAGCATACAAC
>JAISLQ010000003.1 GCA_031290885.1 Acidaminococcales bacterium | reverse complement strand
CCGGCATTGCAGGCGTTGAAAAGTTGGCTCCGCCGTCTGACTCCATCGCGACAGGAGGCGGTCTCCGCCGCCACCCACGTCTTGAAGAACCACTTGAAGAACATCCACGCATCGACCTCCCGCACCCGTTCCAAGGCTTGCGCAAAGCCTGCCGTACAGCGCCGCGATGGGCAATCATGCCTTCCCGCTTGCGCAAAGCCTGCCGGCATTTTGCGGGCCTTGCCGGGCCGCTTGTTCGTTCGGCCTTCACTTTGCGGTTTCTTCCGATCCAATTTCATCTTCTCTTGAAACTTTACCGCTTGGCATTTGCGCGAACTTTGAAAATTGATTTCATGCAAATAAACACAAAATGCTTGACAATCGCGAAATATATTATAAAATGAGAAAAACAATATGTTTGGTGATGACGAAAAGCAGTAAGCTCCCAGCACGCTAAAGAGAGCCGGTGGCCGCTGTGAACCGGCGCGGCGGGAGCCGAATCCGTTTCCGAACTCGTTCCGGGGCAGCAACCGGCGCGGCTGACGGCCGTTAAAGCGTCATGAGGCCGTGCGAGCGGCAAAACAAGGTGGCACCACGTGGGAAACCCCGTCCTTAATCTTTAAGGGCGGTTTTTTATATATTGCTGCTTTGTTTTGAGCGGGCAACAGCGTAAACGCATCTGGGGAGGGATTGTCGGTGAAGATAATTGTTACGGAAAAGCTGGCGGATGCCGGCGTCGAAGTGTTGCGGCAGGCCGGGGACATAGATGTTGATTTGCGGATGGATATTTCCCGGGACGAACTGCTCAAGGTCATAGATGGCTATGACGCCATGATCGTGCGCAGCAACACCGCCGTAGACGAGGAACTTTACAAAAAAGCGGCCAAATTGAAAGTGGTCGGGCGGGCCGGCAACGGAGTGGACAACATCGATATGCAGGGAGCCACCAGCCGAGGCATTATTGTCGTAAACACGCCTGATTCCAACAGCGTTTCCGCCTGCGAGCTGACCATAGCGCTCATGCTGGCGGCGGCGCGCAATGTCGTGCGGCACCGGGATCGGCTACGCCAAAAGGTTTGGAGCAGGAACGGCTTGATGGGCAGGGAGCTTTTGGGCAAAACCGTCGGCATCATCGGCCTTGGGCGTATTGGCGCCCTGGTTTGCACGCGCCTGCAAGCCTTCGGCATGAAGGTCATCGCTTATGATCCTTATATAAGCGACACGCGCTTTGCGAAACTTAACGCGGAAAAATGCGCCGAGCTCAAGCAGCTTCTGGCAAGGGCCGATTTTATTACCATTCACACGCCAAAGACCGAGGAAACCATTGGCATTGTCGGCGCGGCGGAACTGGCGGCGGTGAAAGAAGGCGTCATCATAATAAATTGCGCGCGCGCCGGGCTTATCGATGAAACCGCGCTGGGCGCGGCCTTGAAAGACGGGCGGGTGGCGTCCGCCGGCATAGATGTTTTAGTGGGGGAGCCGCAGGCCGTGTCGCCTCTGATCGACTGCGAAAATGTTACGGTTACCCCGCACGCCGGCGCCGATACTTTTGAGGCCCAAGCCAACGTCGGGCGGACGATTGCCGAGGAAGTGCTTGCGTCCCTGCGCGGCGAGATGGTAACCAACGCCGTGAACCTGCCCAATCTTTTGCCCAACGAACTTGACCGGACGAGAAGTTATTTATATTTGTGCGAGGTTTTGGGCAAATTCTATCATCAACTGGAGAAAGAACCGGTGGAGAAAATAGAAATCATTTATCAGGGGCAGGCCAGCGACTTGGAGACATCCCTGCTTACGCGGGCAGTGCTCAAGGGCCTGTTTGAGCCGATCCTGAAAGAACGGGTAAATTACGTAAACTCCACGCTCATAGCCCAAAACAGGGGGATAGAGGCGCTTGAAAGCAAAAAAGTCGGCGGCTCCGATCTGAAAAGTTCCGTAGAGGTCATAGTCAGCGGGCGGTCCAAGAGCTTTTCCGCTACCGGCACCGTTTTCGGCCGCAACGAATGCAAGATACTGCAAGTGAACGGCTACAGCCTTGACCTTAATCCAAGCCCCTGCATGCTGGTGGCGATGAACGAGGACAAACCGGGCATGATCGGGCAAATCGGCACAATTTTGGGCGTAGGCAAGGTAAATATCGCGACCATGCAAGTCAGCCGCGACAAACACAACAACGCCATGATGTTTATGGCGGTCGATTCGGTAGTGCCCCGCGAGGTGCTGAATATGATCAGCGGGGTTGACGGCATAAAAAAGGTCAATTTTGTGAAATTATAAAACAAGGCGACAAAAAGCAAAGAAAAGGCAATGCCGCACTTTCCGTACGCGCGGAAGCCCTTTGGCAGGCTTATGGGCCGGCTTTGGGAAATGTCAGTTTTTCCGCGCGCGCGCGCCTTCTTGCCGGTAAAAGTTGACAAGCGTGCGCTCTAATCCTATAATTAACCAATAAAGCAAATTATCGGCAAAGTTTTGGATAGCGCCGACAAAGCGATTTTTTGCGTCGGCCGGGAAGTCGGCCATTTGGGAAGGGGCATATTATGACGGAAAAAGAGACCATCTTGACGGCCGAAGGCTTGAAGAAACTTGAAGAAAAATTAGAGACGCTAAAATCCGTCCGGCGCCTGGAAGTCGCGGAACGGATAAAACAGGCGATCTCTTTCGGCGATATAAGCGAGAACTCCGAATACGAAGACGCCAAGAACGAGCAGGCCTTTATTGAAGGGGAGATAATCACCCTTGATAAAATGATCCGCACGGCCAAGGTGATTGACGACGGCGAAATAAAAACCGATATGGTTACCTTGGGGGCGACGGTGAAACTGCGGGACGTAGCGCTGAAATCAACCGTTGAATATACGCTGGTCGGTTCGGCGGAAGCGGATCCCCTGGCCAATAAAATTTCCAACGAATCGCCGGTGGGCAGCGCGATTATAGGCAGAAAATCAGGCGAAACGGTGGAGGTGGCCGTTCCGGACGGGACAATAAAGTATAAGATCATGTCGATAAAACGCATGTCGGCTAAGGAGTAAATTATTTTGACCGAACGGAAAAAAGAACCGGGGCAGCAGACGGCTGATGTGGGCGGCATAAACGAGCAGATGAACGCGCGCCGCCAGAAAATGGATGAATTGGCGGCGTGTGGGCACGAGCCTTTTGGCCGGCGTTTCGCGCCCACGCATACGGCGGCGGCGATTGCCGATGGGTTTGACAGTTTTGCCGAGACGGACCGGGTGCGAGTGGCCGGGCGTGTCATGGCCATACGTGGGCACGGCAAGACGACTTTTATTGATCTTTCGGATCGTACCGGCAACATTCAATGTTACCTGCGCAAAGACGCTTTAGGGGAAGACGACTACAAACTGCTCAAACTCATGGATATAGGCGACTTTGCCGGCATTGGCGGAACGGTCTTTCGCACCCGCATGGGCGAGGTGAGCGTAAAGGCGGAATCTTTGGAGATATTGACCAAATCCTTGCGCCCCCTGCCGGAAAAGTGGCACGGCCTGAAGGACATAGACACCCGTTACCGGCAAAGATATATTGATCTTATTGTCAACAAAAGCGTCAAGGACACTTTTACGGCGCGCAGCAAAATAATACGCGCGCTCAGGCATTTTCTTGACCGGCGCGATTTTCTTGAGGTGGAGACGCCGATGATGCATGCCATTGCCGGCGGGGCGGCGGCCAAACCTTTTGTTACCCGCCATAACGCCCTGGGCATGAACCTTTTTATGCGGATAGCGCCGGAGCTTTATCTCAAACGCCTGATCGTCGGCGGCTTGGAGCGGGTGTACGAGATCGGGCGGGTTTTCCGCAACGAGGGCCTGTCGACAAGGCACAACCCGGAATTCACGCTCATGGAAGCCTATCAGGCCTACGCCGATTATAACGATATGATGGAGCTGACGGAAGAACTTATACATTATGTTGTCAAGGAAACAACCGGCCGGCCCAGTATAACCTATCAGGGACAGGAGATAGATTTTACGCCTCCCTGGCGGCGCATCAGCATGACGGAAGCCATCCGGCAGGAAACCGGCCTTGACTTCTCGCCCCATTTGGACATTGGCGACTTGCGGGCGAACGCCCAAAAATCAGGGGCGGCGATTGAAAAAAATTTCGGCGCGGGCAAGATAATCAACGCGGTTTTTGAACATTGCGCTGAGGCAAAGCTGGTTCAGCCCTCTTTTGTCACTGGCTATCCCAAAGAAGTGTCGCCTTTGGCCAAAAGCAGCCGGGGGGACGATGAAATGACCGACCGGTTTGAGGCTTTTGTTTTTGGCCGCGAATTGTGCAACGGTTTTTCCGAACTCAACGACCCGGTAGACCAGAAGGAACGGTTTGCCCGTCAAGTGGAAAGCCGCGACGCGGGCGACGAAGAAGCCCACATGATGGATGAGGACTATATAACGGCGCTCGAATACGGCATGCCGCCCACGGGAGGCCTCGGCGTCGGCGTTGACCGCCTGGCAATGCTCCTGACCGACAGCGCGTCTATTCGGGACGTCTTGTTTTTTCCGCAAATGAGGACGCTGTAGCGCGGGATCATGGGCCGGCGGCGATTTTGGGCGCGGGGCAGGCGCGTAGCGACAGGAAGAAATACAGGGGTCTTTTCATAAAAAAGGCGGGGTGCGACCATGATAAAGATGCTGACAGCGTGTACCAGAGAAATTGACTATGTGGACGAGGCGGTGGAAGAATTGCTTGGGCAGCTTGACCTTGCGCATAGCCAACTGAAAAACTCCGTGGGGATCGTCCATTGCCCGGAAGATTTTCTGGATTCCGGCGTCGTGGAGGCGCTTAAAGGCAAACTGCCCTTCGACTTGGTAGGCTGCACCACCAGCGGTACGGTGGCGTGCGGCGAATTCGGGCAGCTTCTGCTTACTTTGTCTGTGCTTACTTCCGACGATGTCTGCTTTGCCGCCGGGATTTCGGAGAAAGTCGGCAATGATGCCGCCGGGGCGGTCAAAGATCTGTATGCGCGGATAGAGGCCGAACTTCCGGAAAGGCCCAAGCTGCTCCTGACATTTGTACCTTTTTCGCCCCTTATAAGCGGGGACGAGTTCGTCGCGGAGATGGACAAAGTGTCCGGGGGAGCGCCTGTTTTTGGCACGCGCTCTTTTGGCACGACAATTGACCTGACGAATTTATACACCATTTACAATGACCAGTACGATACCGATAAAATCGTCATCGTGGCGGCCGGCGGCGACATTTCCCCGGAATTTCTCGTGGCCTATGTGTCGGAAGACCGCGTTTTCAAACAAAAGGCGATTATTACCGCCGCCGAAAGAAATATTTTGCGCGGAGTAAACAATATAAGCGCGGCCGACTATTTTGTTTCCATGGGGCTTATTGAAAAAGGCAACATACGCGGCATCAGCACCATGCCGATATTAATTAACCTTAACGACGGGACGCCGGCGCTCATGCGCACGGCTTTCCGGCTGGCGGACAAGGAGGGGGGCATCCTTTTCGGCGGCGAGATGCCGGTCGGCGCCATTTTGAGCATCGCCATCATGGATGCCAACGATGTGGTAAGCTCAGCGGAAAATACGCTGCAAGAAGCGCTGGCCAAGGCGAAAGGGAAAAGCCTGCTCATTTACTCATGCGCGGCTCGCAGCTTCGTGTTGGGGGCGGAAGGCGACGCGGAGATGGAAAAAATCGCGCAATGTATGGCCGGCGCGCCGACAGTCTACCAGGCGTCCTATTCGGGCGGGGAAATATGCCCGGTATTCGATAAAGAAGGAAAAATGTTTAACCGCTTCAACAACAATGTTTTAATAATATGTATTTTATGAGGGAAATGTATGGCCAATACGCGGCAATCAAGCGAGCAACTGACGCCGATGGAGCAATTGCAGACAGAAAACGCTAATTTGCGCGTGGAAATGAAACGGCTGAACAGGCAATTGAAATCCATGAACTTTATCATGGAGCAAAACAAAAACGCCTATGTCGTCCGTTCCCGCGTCAGCGCGGCCATTTTGGCGGAAAAGTCCCGCCAGGAAAAATATCTTGACCTTTTGCTTGAAAACAGCCCCGATATCATCATACTGCTTGACCGTAACGGATGTTTCGCTTACTGCACCGTCACGTTTTTGAATTTATTGAATTTGCGCAGTTTCGGCCTTATCAACGGGGCGAAATTCACCGAGGTGTTCAAGGGTTTTGGCGGCACGGACTTTTCGGCGCGGGTCGGCGGCATACTTGAAGATGCCATGCAAAGCCATAAAGCCGTTCGGGCCGAAGAAACCGTTGACATCGACGGCAAAGGCAGCCTGCGCATATACGCCATACATGCCACGCCTATGTTCGACGAGGCCAATACGTTTGATGGCATAATGGTTTTGTTTCACGACGAGACCGATACGATTCTGGCCAAAAGGCAGGCGGAACAAGCAAGCAGCGCCAAGAGCAGGTTCCTGGCTTCCATGAGCCATGAGATACGCACGCCCATGAACGCCATTATCGGGATGAGCGACCTTATGCGCGTTGACAACCTTGACAGCTTGCAGCAGCGGTATTTTGCCGACATCAAGAAAATGGCCAAGGCGCTTCTGCGAATTATCAACGATATTTTGGATTTTTCTAAAATAGAGGCAGGCAAACTGGAAATTGTCCCTGCCGATTTTAACTTGGCGGAGCTATACGACAACATTTGTTCGATGAGCAAATTCACCGCCAACGCCAAAGAACTGGAATTTACGAGCAGCATCGACGAAAGCCTTCCGGCGGTGGTTTATGGCGACGCGGTGCGTTTTCGGCAGATATTCACGAACATAACCAACAACGCGATCAAATATACCCGCAGGGGCTGTGTGTCTTTAGCGCTCGAACGGCATGCGGAGGGCGGACGGGAATATATAAAATTCAGCGTAAAAGATACGGGGATTGGCATAAAGAAGGAAGACATGCCGAAACTTTTTGAAGTGTTCAGCCAGCTCGACGCAAAGAAGAACCGGGGCATAGTCGGCACGGGGCTGGGCCTGTCCATCACGAAACCCCTTGTGTCCATGATGGGCGGCAAGCTGGAAGTAGAGAGCGAATACGGCAAAGGATCTGTTTTTACGGTTTTGCTGCCGCTGGTCGCAGGCAACCCGGACAACATTGAACGCTCCGGCGAAATAGCGCGGGTCATGGCCAAAGACGGTGTAGCCATCCTAGTTGTCGACGACAACCATATAAACATTACCGTCGCCTTGGGGATGCTGGCCGCCCACAACATCTCGGGCAACGCCGCCGACAGCGGGGAGCAGGCGATCGAAAAGGTAAAAAGCAAGCGCTACGACATAGTATTTATGGACCACATGATGCCGGGCATGGACGGAATAGAAGCCACCAAGCGGATACGCGGCATGAAAGGGGAATTTTACAAACGCCTGCCGATAATCGCCTTGACGGCCAACGCCGTAACCGGAGCGCGCGACACTTTCATCGCGAGCGGCATGAACGACTTTATTTCCAAACCGATTGAGCCGGCGCAATTGAATTTGATACTCGCCAAATGGCTGCCGCCGGAAAAAATCGCGCTTGAATACGGCGCCGTAAAATCGCCGGAGGCCAACGCGCCGGATGTTTACGGGGATGACAAGGCGCTCGCGCTTTGCGGCGGCGCCATGTTGATCGACAAATTGGAAATGCTGGATGACGCCTGCCTTTACGGCATCGGCGACACCGCCGCCAAAATTGCGGCGCAAACGGAAGACTGCGCGGAAGATGGGCGCATAAGCGGCTATCTCCGGGAAATAAGCAGTCTCGTGCGGGAACTTGAGTATGAAAAAGCATCTGAAAAAATCGGGGAACTGCTCGCCATATTAAAAAAGGGCCGGCCTTGAGCTAATTAGCGTTAACGGAACGCGGGGGGTGCCTGATGAAAATATACGTCTGGCGGCACAACAGGGAATTTCACAGCTACAGCATGATCAATGAACCGTGCGTGCATCAGGATTTATACCGTGACGCGGTAGCGGTCGTGCTGGCGCGCGACGAAGAGGAGGCATTGGGCCTGCTCGCCCGGCGCGGCGGCTGGCGGACGGACGATCTTCGGCTCCTGCCGCCGAAAGTGTACGATGCCGCCGAAGCGGCGGTGCTCTTTACCGATATACGCGGATGAGCGGAGGTGTGGCTTATGGGCGTCGGCAACAACATTGAAACGGAAATAAAACTGATTGCCTTCTCGGAACACGTCCTTGAAGGCATTTTTGAACTTGAAACAGTCAAAAAATATATAGTGCCCGGCAGCGAAAGGACAGAAAAACTGGAAAGCCGCTATTACGACACGCCGAAGCGCCGCTTCGCCAAGTCCGGCGTGGCGTTTCGCGTACGCGCCGAAGCGGGCGGGTTCGTCGGCACGGCAAAAATAGAAAACAAGAACAGCGGCGGCCTTTCCGAACGCATGGAATACAGCGTCAAGCTGCCTACAGCCAAGCCGGATCTCGGCGGGTTCGGCAAAATCAGCTTTCTGGCGGATCTGCCGGGCATGGCCGCCAAAGACGGCGGCGTAGAAAAACTTTTCACCGTTGCCGTGGAAAGGCGCAGCTGCGAACTCGCCCTTCCCGGCCAAACTGTGGTTGAAATGGCGGTGGACACCGGCTGGATCGCCGCCGGGGAAAAGACGGCGCCGGTCGCCGAAGTGGAGTTTGAACTCTTGTCAGGCAAAGCGCCTGCCCTTATTGAGTTTTTATCTTTGCTGTTAAAGGAAGCGCCGCTTTACACGGAAAAGCGCAGCAAATACGATCGCGGCTGCGCGCTGGCCGGGGAAAAAGCAAAACCGTCCGCAAGTGAGCGGCGGATAAAAGAACTTGACGCTAAAAAACCGTTCAAGAATGTTTTGCGTGGCGCGCTCATCGCCCAAATCGGGCGTTCTTTGTCCGCTTTGACGGATGCCGCCGGCGGCGGCAAAAAGAAATTGGCCGCTTTTTGCCGGGAAACATATAGGCTAAAGCAGCTTTTGCTTTTTGCCGGGCCCTTGCTTAAAGAGCGCGAATATACGCGGCAGGCGGATAGGATAAACCTTTGGCTTGAAGAGATGCGGGACGCTTTTCTTTTGGCGGGGTTTGAAAAGCGCTGGCGCGTGATTCAAGAAAACTCCCCTGACATCAATATGACGGACGTTTTCGCGAAAACGATTGGGGAAAAGAAAAAACAAGCCTGGAGAAAATTAACCGCATCCTTCGCGCGCGGCGCGCATGCGGCGGATATCTTTTCCCTGTGGGCGTGGATGGCGGACGATCCGTGGCGAGGCAACGAGGAGATAACCGCCGCCGCGCACCTTGCGCGGCAGAGGGAATGGCTGCTGGCTAAAATATCCGCCCTGACGGAAAACGGCCTAAGCGAAAGCGCCGAATTGTACGACTGCTGCTACGCTCTCGCCTATAGCCGGAAAATGCTGCCCGGCGCGTTGCGTAGAGGCGCCGCCCGGGAAGCGAAGAACTTAGCCAAAATACTGGCGGCTCTCAAAAACAAGGCAAAGCTCGGGCAGGCCGGCAAGTCGCTGTTTTCCCTCTTCAAGCCGTCCGACAGCCGGCTGGTGTACCGGGACGCGGGGATACTTTACGGTTCATATTTGCTGGAATTTGCCGTAGATGAAACCCGTCTCGCCGAACGCCTGAAAGAGCTTTGCCTTCCCCGAAAAATTCCGGGGGAAGCGGAAGCCGAATAGCCGGCCCGCCGGGGCGGCTAATGTCTTAAAGAGAGCAATTGCTGTTTTAAAAGCAGATATTTCGCCGGCAGGGCGGCGGGGATCTGGGTTTCCCGGCGTTCAAAGCCAAAAGCCCGTTCGCTTACCGTAACTATCGGGGGCGCCTGGATGCGTTTGGCAATGGAGAGGCCGCCCAAAGCGAGCCACCAACGTTCTAGGTCGGCGAAAAAATCGTCGCGCGTTGGAAAAAGGCGGACTGTCAGGCCTTTTTCGCAGCCGATCTTTTCCTCAAGCGATCCGTCTTTGTACCAGAGGGCAATTTCCAGCGGGGAAAGATTTTTCTCGACAAAAGCGCTGAACAAATAGTCGTGATAAGGATAGTGGAGCGGATCGCCGCCCGTGCCCACGGTCTGGGCGGGGGAAAGTTCGGCGCTCGGCGCGATATGAAAGATTGTTTCGGGAATTGTTTTCGCCTTGAAAACCTGCGCGTTCAAGTACCGGCCCAGCGCGTACACTTGGTGTTTCCACAGATCGCCCAGCGGCGCGAGCATACCGGCCAGGTCGCCGTAGAACGTGCCGTAGCCGGCGGTAAGTTCGCTCTTGTTGGCGTTGCAGGAAAAGCCGCCGCCCAAAGCGGCTGCGGCCGCCGCGAGAATACGGGAGGAACGGTCGCGCGCCTGCACGTTTTCCAGCGCGAAATCTGATAAAACGAGAGGGCGCCCGTTTACGCGGATAGCGCCGATTTGCCGTGCGGTAAGTTCCACGCTTTCGCCGATCGGCACGCTGGCGCAAGGGGCGCCGAGATTTTTCGCCAGTTGCCGGGCGAGATCGATAGTGAGCGCCGAATTGTAGCGGCTGGGCATGTTGAGCAGCAGGACGCGCCTGCTGCCGAGTATGTGCGCGTAGAGGGCGGCGGCCACCGAGGAATCTATGCCGCCGGACAGCCCGATCGCAATCTTTTCGATTTGGCATTGCGCGAGAAATTTCTTTGTCCCGTAAGCGACGGCGGCGTAAATTTCCCAGCCCGTTTCCGGCGGCCGCCGCAAAGCGGTGTTTTCTTCCGGGAGAAAGCGGCCTTTGTCATACCGGCAGAAAAAAAGCCCGTCAACGAAACTTGGGCATTGCACAGTAGCGTCGCCTGAAGGGGAAAACGCGCGGCTTGCCCCATCGTAAGTGTAAATGTTTTTGCCGTTGTTTTGTATGCCGGTGTGATTGACATAGAGCAGGGGGATGCCGGAGTTTCGCGCCAGATCGGAAAAAAGCCTGTGCCGCAGGCCGGTTTTGCCCAGCGCAAAAGGGGAGGACGAGATGTTTATGAACATGTCCGGCCGCGCTTCGGCCAGGATCAAAGGCGGCTTCACCGGATAAAAACTTATCCAGCCGTCTTCGCAAATCATGCAGGCAAGCGATATTTCCCGGCCCCTGACCGTGATTTTGAAAGGGCGGATAAAGTCGGACGGCGGACGGGCAGACTCCAGCGCGAGGCCGATGCTGCCGTAAAAATGGCGGGCATCGTCAAACTGCCGATAATTGGGCAGGGCGGTCTTGATATAAAAAGGATAAGGCAGAGCGCTCCGCGCCATTTTTTTGTCTTGCGCGACGAAACAGGCGTTGTATTTGCGCGCCCGCCCGTCCTCGTTGTGTTTTGCCCAATCCACCGCTATGTTGCCGAAAATGACTGCTATGCCCTCGCTGGCGCCGATGAGTTCATGCCCGCACTCTTCGCACTCGCGCAAAAACCACTCGTATTCCCATAAATCGCCTAACAGGTATCCGGGTATCGCCAGTTCCGGGAAGATGACCAGGTCGGCCTTGCCTTTTTTCGCTTTGTCGAGATAATCCAACATGCGGGCGAGATTGACGCGCGGGCGCCCTGGCAGCACTTCCATCTGCGCCAGGGCTATTTTCATTTGCATGGTCTCATCCTCCCTATGGGCGGCATACAACGACTGCTGGCGGGCCGGCGCCTTGCCCGGCCGAGAAATTCCCGCCGCCGCAGCAAGGCGGTTGTCAGCGCCTTGCTGTATGTATATAGTCTGGGCCACTGACATGGGATTGTCAATCCCGGGTACAAAACGATAATGCCAATTGCCACGGCGCGGCTTTTTTGATATATTAAAGCAGGACAGGTTTTTAAAGGAGAGTCGTTTTATGCTTTATAAAAGCACGCGCGGCGGCGATGCAGCCGGAGCGGCCGGGGCGATCGCGCAAGGGATCGCCGCCGACGGCGGGCTGTTTGCGCCGGAGACCCTTCCCGCCGTCACGCAGGGGGAAATTGAAAGTTTTGCCGCCAAAGGCTACGTTCACGCGGCGGAATGTATTTTGCGCAAATATCTGACCGACTATGCCGACGCGCAGCTTAAAAGCGCCGTCCATTCGGCCTATGGGCAGGGCGCCTTCCCCTGCGGCCCGGCGGTTTTAAGAGAAATTACGGAGGAAACCGCCGTTTTGGAACTGTGGCATGGCCCGACCTTCGCCTTCAAAGACGTGGCCCTGCAACTTTTGCCGCGCCTTCTCGTCCTGGCGGCCGGCAAGTCAGCGGGGCAAAAAGAGATCGTCATACTCGCCGCGACTTCCGGCGACACGGGCAAAGCGGCGCTGGAGGGCTTTGCCGGCGTGCCGGGGACAAAAATAGTCGTTTTTTATCCGCAGGACGGCGTAAGCGTTGTCCAGGAACGGCAGATGGTAACGCAAAGAGGCGACAATGTCTTTGTGCTGGCCGTAAAGGGAAATTTTGACGACGCGCAGGCCGGAGTAAAGCGGATGTTCAGCGATCGGCAGTTAACCGGGCAGATGGCGGCAAAGGGGCTTTTTTTCTCATCCGCCAATTCCATCAATTGGGGCCGGCTCGCGCCGCAGATTGTCTATTATTTTTACGCTTACGCGCTGGCGGTGAAAAACGGCCGCGTCAAGGCCGGCGAAAAGATTGATTTCGCTGTGCCCACAGGCAATTTTGGCAATATTCTGGCGGGATTTTACGCCCTTGGCATGGGCCTGCCGATAGGCCGCCTTATTTGCGCCTCAAACGCCAACAACGTTCTGGCCGATTTCATAAATACCGGCCGTTATGACCGCAGGAGAACTTTTCACAAAACCATTTCGCCCTCTATGGACATATTGGCGTCAAGCAACCTGGAACGGCTGCTTTACCATTTGACCGGCCAAGACGCGCCGGCGGTTTCCGGCTGGATGAAGCTGCTCGCGCAGGAAGGCGCCTACGACATAGGCGCGGAAAACAAAAAGGCTCTGCAAAAATACTTCAGCGGGTACTGGGCGGACGACGGCGCAACGCAAAAAACCATCGCCGAAACCTTTGCCGCGCATAAATATCTTATGGATCCGCACACGGCGGTCGCGTGGAAAGCCTGCGCCGACCATCGCCGACAGACGGGCGGCGCGGGCTATGCCATTGTTTTGTCCACCGCCAGCCCTTTCAAATTCGCCTTGCCCGTGCTAAAAGCCCTGGACCCGGGCGCGCCGGACATGGGCGCTTTTGCCGCCATAGCGGCCCTGTCGGGGCTTTCCGGCTTGAAAATACCCGAAGCCATGCGCGAGCTTGACCGTTTGCCGGTTTTGCACGGCAAGGCGGTGGCGGCTGAACAAATGACGGGCGCCGTGCGGGAGATTTTGGCGATTTGACCGGCGGGCAGCCGGTTTTTCTTTTTGCGGGGAGGCTGCTTTTTGAAAATAGCGCTCACAACCTTTAACAGCAAATACATCCACTGGAACAGGGCGCTGTCTTTTGCCTTGGCTGCGATGATCAAGCGCGTTTTGCCGGAGGCGGCCATAGTTTTGGGCGGGCCGGAGGTTTCCCATGACGTTGAGCGGATATTTGCCGGCTGCCCGGAAGCGGACTTTATCGTGCAGGGCGAAGGGGAGGAAATATTCAGCGGGCTGCTCAAAGAACGCGAAAGGGGCGGCGACGGGCGCGGCGTGCCGGGTGCGGCTTGGAAAGGCGCGGACGGACGTGTGCGCATAGAAGGCGGGGCGCGGACGCTCGCGGATCTGTCTTTGCTGAAATTCCCCTATGATTTGGCAGGCGGCGCCTTTTCCGGCCGCATATTGTATTACGAAAGCGCGCGCGGCTGTCCGTACCATTGCGCCTATTGCCTTTCGGGCGCGGGCGGCAGCGTGCGTTTCGCGCCGGTGGGAAAAGTCCTGGACGATCTGGCACTGTTTATAAAAGCGGGCGTGCGGCAGGTAAAATTCGTCGACCGAACCTACAATCTCAGCCGCAGGCATTATTTGCCGGCAATGCGCTATCTGGCGGCGCGGCAAACCATGACTAATTTTCATTTTGAAATAAGGGCCGACATCCTTGACGCGGAAACGCTGGACTTTCTCAAGTCGGCGCCGCCGGGAAGGTTCCAATTTGAGATCGGGGTGCAGAGCGCGCAGGAAAAGACCTTGGCCGCCATCGGGCGCGGACAGGATTTCGCGAAAATCGCCTCCGCCGTCGGCAAATTGCGCGCGAGCGGCAACATACACTTGCATCTTGACCTCATCGCAGGACTGCCTTACGAAACGGCGGAACTTTTCCGGCATTCTTTCAACAAAGTTTACGCGCTGTCGCCGCACGTCCTGCAAATAGGATTCTTAAAAATACTCAAAGGGTCGCCGCTTGCGACGGAAAACGGCGGGCACGGCTACATTTTCATGCCGGAACCGCCGTATGAGGTGTTGGGCAGCAAATACATCGGGTACGCCGAATTGCGGCAGATAAAAATTTTCGGGCGCGTTTTTGCGCAAACGTACAATTCCGGCAAATTTTCGCACACGCTGGACTTTCTGGTCAAGGAAATATATCGGGGGGACGCCTATAGCTTTTACGCCGCGCTGGCCGCTTGGCTGGAAGAAGGCGGCCTTCTTCCGGCGCTGGCCGGGCCGAAGGCCGCAGCCGGGCATTTGGCCGCTTTCGTCAGGGAAAAGCTGCCGGACGCTTGGCCGGACGCGCAGGAAACTTTGAAAGCTGACATTGTTTTGAACCAAGAAAAAAGTTTCCGCCCGGACTTTATAATCTGGCAGAAAAACGGGCGGGGAGCGGCTACGGAAAACTTTTGGCGCAACGGCGAAAGGGCGGGCAAATACCTGCCCGGCTATACTTTTACCAATTGGCGCGAAATTGGCAACAAATATCAGATAGAAACCTTCAGGCGATATTTTGCCGGCGCAAAGTTAACGGAACCGCTGGCGGTCCTTTTCCTTCTGGCGGAGAAAAAATGGCGTCCGCTCGCGCGCGCGGATTTTGACGCCGAGGACGTCCCCTTTAGTCAGGTTACTTCCTCAAGCCGGGGATTGGGGCGGTAAGAACGCCCCGCCTTGGCGGCCGGACGGCCGTTTGCCAGCACTACGTCCGCAGTGAAATTGATGTTTTTGTCATAAAAAGCGCTGCCGACAGCGTATATATCGACCGGCACCCCATTTTTTTCAAAATCGGCGATTTTTTCCGCCGTAAACCCGCCGGAAACCATGATCTTCACATGGCTGAACCCTTCTTTGTCCAAGGCCGCCCGTACGTTTTGCGCCAATTCGGCGCAAACGCCGTTGGGCATGAAAGCGCCCATCTTAGGAATGATCGATTTATCCACGAGATTGCCGGAAGTATCTAGGCGGACGGCAAAAAGCCTTTCCTTTAACTCGTGCGCCACGGCCAGGGAAGCGTTGACGCAGTCGTTATCAAAATCTACCAAGGCGGTGCGGTTGACCGTTTTGTCGATATACTGATCGAAAGCGCGCGTGGCCTTGGCCGTATCGCCGCCGAAAGCGGCGATGAGCGCGTGCGGGATGGTGCCGAGGCCTTTTTTGCCGCCGAGCAGGCCGTTGGCGTCCGTAGACACGCCAATGCCGCCGCCTATTTTTATCGCGTGGCCGTCGCCTTTTTGCATAAGGTAATGGTCATAACGGGCGCCGAAAAAAAGCACGGTTTTGCCGCCCGCCGCTTCGACTGCCCGCCTGACGTTGGTGGCGATTTTGCTTTGCCTGGCCAGAATGCCCAAATAAATTGTTTCCAGATAAGCAAAATCGGCCAGGTCTCCCTCGATAGACATAACCGTTTCCCAAGGCTCAATTTCGTCGCCATCATAAAGCGCCTTGATTTTCAGCGGCCCGCCGGCGCAGGTTTTCAGCACGGCGATGGCCTCGTCTACGCCGCAAAGCACGCTATGTCCGCGCTGAAACACCTGCATAAGCACGGTGGGGCGATGCTTGGCCGCTTTCAATATTTCCGCCGTGCGCAGGAAATAAGCGTCGGTATAAAAACCGCTTTTGATCGATTCGTATGGTATATCGAAACTTGTTGCGCAAAGGCGCTCCCTCATGGCAGTTTTATAGGGCGTTTTAGCTTATGCTGTTCCCGGATTGAAATCATGCTGTCTTTGCGGCCGATTTAGCGCCCCGCTTTGCATAGAAGCCTCGCCGAGCCCGCAGGTCCGCCTGGATTTTGCGCCGCGCAAGGCGGCAAATCATCTCGCAAATCCTGTTTATGTTTTAATCTTTGGAACAGTATTGGGGGAAGCTAAATGCCGCACAACTCCTTGTCAATATATTTGCGATATTTATTGCCCCAAGGATACCGCATTGGCCTTGCCGCCGGCTGACCCTGTTTTTGCCGGGGCGCCGCGGCAAAAGCTGAAATAAACTGTTGCAAAACAACATACATATATGATACATATAAATATGTTTATGCGCAATAAAAAAATGCGGCCGGCCCAAAGCGGCATAAACACGGCTGCGGCGGCGCGCGGCGCCGCCGGTTGCGGAAAGGCGCGTGGCAGGATGGGTTTGCCCGGCCATAACGGAAAAAAGAAAATAATCATACTTTACGCCCCCATAGGGTCGGGGCACGCGAAAGCCGCCAGCGCGCTCAAACGCGAACTGGAGGCTTTTGGCGGCGTCGAACTGGTGTCCGGCGATATTTTTGACTTCGCGCCCCGAATGTTCGGAAAATTGTTGTTGCGAATATATATGGGAATGTTAAAAATATGGCCGTCAAGCTATGATTTCTTGTACAAATGGGGAGACAAAGGCAGCTCCCTCGCCCTGCGCTCCGTTGCAAACCGGTTGTTTTACGCCGGCGCGCGCCGTTTTTTCGAGCGGGAAGCGCCGGACGCCGTGATCGCCACTCATTTCGCGCCCGCCGGCGTAGCGGCGCTCTATAAAAAAGAAAGCGGCAAAAACATGCCGCTTTTTGGCGTAATCACCGACTATGCCATGCACAGATGGTGGGCGTATGACGAAGTGGACGTTTACATTGGCGCCGACAAGGAAATGTTCGCCGACTGCCGGGCGGACATGAAACCGGGCCGGGCGGTCTGGGACGTCGGCATACCGATAGACAGGGAATTTTGCCCGGCCTGCGCCGACGGCAAAGAAACACTGCGGCGGAAATTGGGCTTTGCGCGCGACGCTTTTGTTTGCGTCATGAGCGGCGGCGGGGAAGGGCTGTTGGACATGCGGGAAATAATGGCCGCCTGGCGGCGGGAAGCGGACAAGCATCCGCGCGTGTTTTTCGTCGCTGTTTGCGGCAAAAACGGTCGGCTTAAAAACCAGCTTTCCCGCCTGGCGCTGCCATATCTTAGAGTGCTGGGATTTGTCGAAAACTTCGCGCAATACATAAAAGCGGCCGATTTGGCAATTTCCAAGGCGGGCGGCCTGACGGCGGCCGAGGTTATCGCCGTCGGGCTGCCGTTGATAATTTACCGGCCGCTGCCGGGGCAGGAATTCGTCAACGCAGGACGCCTGGCCGAGCGGAAACTGGCGCTTTTGGCCAAAAGCCCGGAAGAGGCCTGCCGCATGGTTATTGCCGGATCCGCGCGGGAAAAATCTTTCATGGGCGAGATAAAGAAAAATCAGCGGGCGTTGGGCAAGCCCTTCGCCGCCAAAGACGCCGCGCTCAGGATATGCGCTTTCCTTGGGGACAAATAAAATGTTAAATAAAAAACTTGCCAAAATAACATGAACTGTTATAATTTGTATTTAATTGGTTTTTGAAAAGGGAGAGCCCTTTGGAAAAATATTGTCTAAGCCTGCTTTGCAATATGGAAGGACTGCGGATGGGCGAGATGGCCGCGCTGCTCAAACGCTTCGGCAGCGCCGCGCTGATATGGGGCACTTCTTCGCGCGATCTGCGCGCGGCGGGACTGCATGAAGACGCTGCGGACAACCTTGTCAGGCAAAGGGGCAAAAAAGACCCGTTGAAACTTGCTGAATTTTGCCAAAAGGAAAATGTGTCCATAACCGCCTATTATGAAAAGAATTACCCCAGGCGGCTGCTGGAGACGGGACACGCGCCCCTGGCGCTTTTCGTTAAGGGACGCTTGCCGGCGGACGAGGACAAAATCGCTATCGTCGGCAGCAGGAAAGCATCGGCTTATGCGATAGCGGCGGCCAAACAATTTGCGGCCGACCTTTCGCGGGCGGGATTCGTCATAGTAAGCGGCGGGGCAAGGGGCGCCGACACGTCGGCGCACCAGGGGGCGCTTGCGGAAAACGGCCGGACAGTCGCGGTGTTTGGCTGCGGCATAGACGTTTGCTATCCGAAAGAAAACAAAAAACTTTATGAAGCGATAGTCGCCGGCGGCGGCGCCCTTGTTACGGAATATTTGCCGGGCGATCCGCCCGCCGGATGGCGCTTCCCCGCCCGGAACCGGATCATCAGCGGCCTTTGCGAAGGCGTCTTGGTCGTTGAGGCAAGCAAAAAGAGCGGCTCTTTGATTACCGCCGATTTTGCCGCCGAAAAAGGGCGGGAAGTTTACTGCGTGCCTGGCAGCATATATTCCCCCGGCAGCGCCGGCGTGCACAACTTGATAAAACAGGGCGCCAAGCTGGCCGACTGCCCGGAAGATATAATCGCCGATTTGGGGAGGCTGTTCGTTTCTTCGTCCCGGACGGCCGCCGTGCGGCCGGAAGAGCTGACAGGGAACGCGAAAAAAATCCACGACAGCCTACTTTCCGGCAAAAATTATTCCGTTGACGAAATAATTGAAACAACGGGGCTTGATCCTGCCGAAACCGCATTTTCCCTGTTGGAGATGGAAATTTCCGGACGGATAGAAGCAAACGCGGGTATGTACCGGCGAATAGAAAGGGGCGGCAGGTAATGGGCAAAACACTGGTAATAGTTGAGTCGCCGACCAAGGCGAAAACCATCGGCAAATTCCTCGGCAAAAACTATAGCGTCATAGCTTCCATGGGACATTTGCGCGATCTGCCCAAAAGCCAGTTCGGCGTGGACACGGAACGCCAATATCAGGCAAAATACATAAATATACGCAACAAAGGCGAGCTTATCAAGGAATTGAAAAACAAAGCCAAAAGCGCCGGCAACGTGCTTCTGGCGACCGACCCCGACCGTGAGGGGGAGGCGATCGCCTGGCATCTGGCTTTTATTTTGGATTTGCCGGAAAATTCGTCCTGCCGGGTCGTTTTCAACGAAGTAACCGGCGGCGCGATCAAAGAAGCGATCAAAAAACCGCGCCCCATTGACCAGGCGATGGTGGACGCGCAGCAGGCGAGGCGCATACTCGATCGCATAGTGGGCTACAAACTCAGCCCGCTTTTATGGCGCAAAATCCGGAAAGGGCTAAGCGCCGGCCGTGTGCAGTCCGTGGCGGTCAAACTGATTTGCGACCGTGAAAAAGAAATACAGGCTTTTAAGCCGGAAGAATACTGGACGCTTGCGGCCAAATTGCGGGAGGAGCCCAGAGGCGCCCTTTTTACTGCGGAACTTGTCAAAAGCGGCGGCAAAAAGTTGAAAATAACCAACGAACGGCAGGCGCGCGCGCTGGAAGAGCGCCTGAAAAAAGAAAAATATAAAGTAGCGCAAGTCGCCTTCAAGGAACGCAGGCGCAACCCCGCCCCCCCCTATACGACGAGCGGCTTGCAGCAGGACGCCGTGCGGCGGCTTGGCTTTACGACGAAAAAAACCATGATGCTGGCCCAGCAGCTTTATGAAGGCATCAGCCTCGGGGAAAGCGGCGCGGCCGGCCTGATTACCTACATGCGCACGGACTCGGTCAGAATAGCCGACTACGCGCAAAAAGAAGCGAAGGCCTACCTTGAAAACAGATACGGCAAAGCCTACTGCCCGGCCCGGCCGCCGGTGTACAGCGTCAAAAGCGGCGCGCAGGACGCGCATGAAGCGATAAGGCCATCCGACATATTAAAAACGCCGGAAAGCGTAAAAGCCTATTTGTCGCGCGACCAATTGCGGCTATACGCCATGATCTGGCAAAGGTTCGCGGCCAGCCAGATGGCCCCGGCCGTCTTTGACACTACCTCCGCCGGCATCGCCGCCGGCAGCCTGGAACTTAAAGCCACCGGCTCCGTACTTAAATTCGACGGCTTTCTCGCTGTTTATGACAAAAAGGACGGCGAAGCGGGCGAAAAAGAAGTAATTCTGCCCAGGCTAAAAGCCGGGCAGGAACTTTTGCTGGACAAAGTGCCGCCCGCCGCGCAGCATTTCACGGAGCCGCCGCCGCGCTATACCGAGGCCGCCCTTGTGAAAAAACTGGAAGAAAACGGCATAGGCCGCCCAAGCACCTACTCGCCCATCATAAACACCATCCTTGAGCGCCGGTATGTGGAAAAAGAAGACAAAAAATTTTTCCCGACCGAGCTTGGCATTACGGTTGTCCAGCTTTTGAGCGAATATTTCGCGGACATAGTCGACGTGGAATTTTCCGCCCACATGGAGAAAGGGCTTGACGACATAGCGGAAGGCCATGCCGACAAAATAAAATTGCTTGACGGCTTTTACCGGCCGTTCGCCAACGACCTTGCCGCCGCCGAAGACCAGATCGGCGCCGTGGAAATAGAGCCGGAAGTTACTGACACAAAATGCGAAAAATGCGGGCGGTTCATGGTGATAAAGCACGGACGTTTCGGCGATTTCCTCGCCTGCCCCGGCTTTCCCGCCTGCCGCAACGCCAAGCCCATCCTGAAAAAAATCGGTATAAAGTGCCCTTTGTGCGGCAATGAGCTGTTGGAACTTAAAAGCAAACGCGGCCGCAAATTTTACGGCTGCGAAAAATACCCCGAATGTACCTTTGTTACCTGGGACAAGCCAACCGAAAAAAGATGCGCCAAGTGTTCCGGCATCCTGGTGGAAAAAACCAACCGCTCCGGACAGACGAAACTTGTTTGCATCAACAATGAATGTGCGGACGGAACAAACAAAAATGCTCTCAGAAAGAAAAAATAGCCACGTAACTATCATCGGCGCGGGACTTGCCGGCTGCGAGGCGGCCTGGCAGTTGGCGAGAAGCGGGGTGCGCGTCGCCCTTTATGAAATGCGGCCGGGAAAAATGACGCCCGCGCACAAAACCGGCCTTTTCGCCGAACTGGTCTGCAGCAATTCGCTGCGCGCCGAGAATGTCGAAAACGCGGTCGGGCTGCTGAAAAAAGAAATGAGCCGTTTTGACTCTTTGATCATGCGGGCGGCCGCGCATGCGCGGGTACCGGCCGGCGGCGCGCTGGCGGTGGACAGGGAAGAATTTCCGCGCTATGTGACCGAAGTTTTGGGCGATAGCCGGTTTGTCGACATTATACGGGAAGAAGCCGTTGATTTTTCCGCTTTCGACGGCCCGGTGATCGTCGCGGCCGGGCCGCTGATGTCCGATGCGCTTGCCGGCGCGGCGCGGGCCTTGCTCGGAGAGGAATATTTATACTTTTACGACGCGGCGGCGCCCTTGCTCTTTTATGACTCCATCGACAAAGACAAAGTCTTTCGCGCCTCCCGCTACGGAAAAGGCGGCGGCGATTATCTGAACTGCCCCCTGACCCGGGAAGAATACTTGGCTTTTCGCCGCGCCCTTGTCGGCGCCGAACTTGCCCGCCGGGAAGATTTCGCGGAAAAGCCGCCCTTTTTTGAAGGCTGCGTGCCGATAGAAGAATTGGCGGCGCGGGGCGAAGACACTATGCGTTACGGCCCGCTGAAACCGGTGGGGTTGCCTGACCCCGGGACAGGCGAGACGCCCTACGCGGTAGTGCAGCTTAGGCAGGACAACGCGGCGGCCACGGCGTATAACATGGTAGGCTTTCAGACGCGCTTAAAATGGCCGGAGCAAAAACGGGTGTTTTCTTTGATCCCCGGACTGGAAAAAGCGGAATTTCTCCGTTACGGCGTTATGCACCGCAACACTTTTATAAATTCGCCTAAACTCCTGACCAGTTTTTTTTGTCTAAGAAAAAACCCGCGGCTGTTTTTCGCGGGGCAGGTAACCGGCGTTGAAGGCTATGTGGAATCGGCCGCGTCCGGGCTCGTTTGCGGCCTGAACGCGGGCAGGGCGGCGCGAGGGCTGGATTTTGCCGCCTTCCCCGCCGAAACGGCGCTGGGCGCTCTGGCAAACTATATAAGCAACCCCGCCGCCAACGATTTTCAGCCCATGAACATAAATTTCGGCCTTTTCCCGCCGCTGTCGGAAAAAGTGCGCGGCCGAAAAAACCGAAACAGCCAAATAGCGGCGCGGGCCTTGCAAACGCTCGCCCGGTTTTGCGCGGCGGAAGGTTTTTAACGGCGGCATGCGCCCAATGGCCGTACTTTCGCGCCCGGGCGCGCCGCTGTCCGACTGGCCCGTCGGTTAGTGTCCCCCGCCGCGCTTTTGGGCGCGGAATCCGACTGACAATGATCGGCTCACGGAATCGGGATTGCCGTGAACTTTCGCGGCGCTTAGAACCCGTTGGCATTATCCGGAATGTTCGGATTTTGAGCGAATTTTTTATCCGGCGCGGCGCAAACGCGGGCGAACCAATAGGTTTCGCGAGGCTTTGGCGCAACGCATGGCGGAAAATACGCCACGCAAAAAATGGGCGTTGAACGGCAGCGTTAACAGGCTCTAACGTTGCAAATTTCATTAAAAAATTTAATTTCTATTTTTGTATTGTATACACGAGCAAATTTTGTTATAATTATAACGGATTTGTAATAATTAACATTTGCGGGCATGAACGGAAAACCATGAGAAAAGCAAGGGGGAATTCGTTTATTTTACGCTGAAATGCCATGTTTATAACAAAAGAAAACCATAAAAAAGAAACTCAGGGCTTCGCGGATTTTTTAAACATAGAAAAAAATGCGTCTTTGCACACCTTGCGAAACTACCTTAACGACTTGGATGATTTTTTCGCGTTTTTTTTCAATGACAACCCTGCCGGGGCGGACTTTTCGGCTTTGAGTCCTTTGTACATCAGATCGTACTTGGCCTTTCTCAATGAAAAACAATACGCCAGAAGGACCATCGCCCGGAAAGTTTCCGCGTTGCGTTCCTTCAGCCGCTATCTGGCGCGCGAGGGAAAAATCGCGGGCAATCCTTTCACGAAAGTCAAAACTCCGAAACTTGACAGGAAATTGCCGGTTTTTCTTGATTTTGCCGAAATCGAAGAACTTTTTTCGCTGCCGGCGGACAACGAACTGGGCCGGCGGGACATGGCCGTGCTGGAACTTTTGTACGCCACCGGCTGCCGCGTTTCGGAACTTGTCGCCTTGCGCATGGACGATGTGGACTGCGCCAACAGGTATGTCCTCCTGCAGGGCAAAGGCGACAAGGAAAGAATTGTCCCCATAGGCGGCAAGGCGGTGGACGCCCTGGAAAAATACGCCATTTTTACCCGGCCGTTGATTATCGCCCGTTACCGGGCGGACGAACACGGGGCCCTTTTTGTAAACAGCCGCGGCGGGAAGCTGACCGACCGCAGCGTGCGGCGCATAGTCGACAAATACATAAAAATCATGGCCATAAACAAAAAAATAAGCCCGCACAGCGTCCGGCACACTTTTGCCACGCATTTGCTGAACAACGGGGCGGATCTTCGTTCCGTTCAGGAACTGCTCGGGCACTCCAACTTGTCTACGACCCAGATTTATACGCACGTTACGTCCGAGCGCATGGCCGGCGTTTATAAAAAGACGCATCCGCGTGCGTAGGGTTTACGGATCTGCCCCGAAAAGATATGTCCGCGCCCAATTTTATATCTTATAGGAAGGAAGTTGCCATATGGATCAGCTGAACCTTTTGGAAAAGACCAGAAAGATTAGTAAACTTCTGCAAAAATCCGGCAACGTTGACTATAATGACTTGGCTGGACTGTTGGGCGATATTTTAAGCTCGAACGTGTACATATCGTCGAAAAATGGCGAAATCCTCGGCTACTCCCTGCTGGACGGGTTCGAATGCGGCATAATGCTCGATAAAGTCGTAAAAATCCGGCAATTTCCGGAAAATTATGTAGAATGGCTCATGAAGGTAACGGAAACCACCTCCAATATCGCGCTGAAGAAAAACGCGTGCGCTTTTAGCCAAGGAACGGAATGTCTTTTCGGCGACAAGCGCACAACGCTTATTCCCATTTACGGAAATGGCGAGCGGATAGGGACGCTTGTGCTCGGCCGCTTCGACAGCGAATATACCGATGGCGACCTGCTGGTGGCTGAATACGGCGCTACGGTGGTCGGCGTGGAAATATTGCGCGGACGCACGGAAAAGATCGAGGAATACGCCAGGAAAAAAGCCACGGTACAAGTGGCGCTGGCAACTTTGTCCTACTCGGAACTGGAAGCGATGATTCACATCCTGAACGAACTGGAAAGCAACGAAGGGCTGCTGGTCGCGAGCAAAATCGCCGACCGGGTGGGCATCACCAGATCGGTAATCGTAAACGCCCTGCGCAAATTTGAAAGCGCCGGCGTCATAGAATCTAAATCGCTCGGCATGAAAGGGACCTACATAAAAATACTGAACAACCTTTTGTTGCCTGAATTGAAGAAGATACGTTAAGTGTTTTACATATGTGTGCCTTTGTGGTATTATAATACACGTGGATTTTAATGTTGTCGGGGAAGATTGAAGGGCCGGAGGTGAGGCGATTGTTGGATTTTATTGCTAAGGCGGCGGATATCCGTACGCTTGAGGGCGCCTTAAGCGTTTCCAGCTTGCGGCACAGGGTGTTAAGCAATAATGTTGCCAATGTCGATACGCCACTATTTAAACGCAGCGAAGTTTTGTTTGAAACATATCTCAAAGACTACCTTGATTATCTGGAAAAGGAAAAAAAACCGGCGCCGCCGGAAGGGAAATTAGCAATGGCGCGTACGAACAGCCGTCATATAGTTCCCCGCAAGGAGGTTTTGCCTGCGCCGTTTTTGGGGGCGATTGTCCGCACGGTCGACGAGAACACCATGAGGACGGACGGAAACAATGTCGATATAGATTCGGAAATGGCCGACATGGCGAAAAACACCATTTATTACCAAGCGATAGCGCAGCGGATAGGCGGATATTTTACCGCCCTGCGCACAGTAATTGAAAATAGATGACGGGAGTGAATGAACAATGAGCATGTTTGGCGCGATTGACGCTGCCGGTTCCGGCATGACGGCGGAGAGGCTGCGCCTTGACGTCATATCCAACAACCTTGCCAACGCCAATACCACGCGTACCAACAAAGGCGGGCCGTTTCGCCGGCAGGTAGTAGTTTACATGCCGCGCGACGAATACAGCGATTTTGGCAGGATGCTGGCCGCGAAACTGGAAGCGGGCAAGGGCGTGCGGGTTGTCGGCATAGTGGAAGACAACTCCCCTTCGCCGGTGGTCTACGACCCTTATCATCCAGACGCCGATGCGCAAGGTTATGTGCACATGCCGAACATAAACGTAGTCGCCGAAATGGTTGACATGATAACGGCATCGCGCTCCTATGAAGCTAATGTTGCGTCCATCGCGTCATCCAAGGCCATGGCGGCCAAAGCGCTAGAAATAGGGCGCTGATTGTTTGCCGGATTATTTACTGAAATGATCTTTCTTTATAATAAGTGCCGTTCGGTCAAAGGATGAAAACAAGGCAGTTATACGGGGGAGGCAGAATTTTATGAAAATAAACGGGCTTTTGGCGCCGATTCCCGGCGGCGGCAGTCTTTTGGAACCGGTGGATCGCCAGGGGCCGGAAAGCGCGCCGAGTTTTTCCGACCTGTTGCGCGCCGCCGTAAACGAAGTGAACGGATTGCAAAAAAACGCGCAGGCGAAAAATATTGAATTGGTCGCCGGCAGGGTCGAAGACTTGTCGGAAGTGATGATCGCGGCCGAAAAGGCCGCTTTGTCCTTGCAGTTGACCGTGCAGGTACGCAACAAAGTGGTGGAAGCATACCAAGAAATCATGCGTATGCAGGTATGATATATAAATATTCGCATTTGCCCTCTGAAAGGAAGTAGAATATGGCCGAGTTCAAAGAGCAATTTTTGCGTCTTTGGAATAGTTTCAGCAAACAACAGAAAATATTTTCCGTTGCGGGCATGGCAGCGGTTTTTGCGGTTGTTCTGGGATGGAGTTATTGGTTCGGCGGGAGGGCGGAATATGCCCCGCTTTATACCAAGCTGGAAGCCAAAGACGCGGGCGACATAGTCAACAAACTTAAAGAAGACAAAATAGCCTACGAAATAGCGGATAACGGATCATCTGTGCTGGTGCCGAAAAACGAGGTTTACCAAGTGCGCATGAATCTGGCCTCGGCCGGATTGCCGCGCGGGAAGAAGGGATTTGAGCTTTTTGAGGAAAGCAAGTTTGGCACTACTGAATTCCAAAACAAAGTAAACTATTTGCAGGCGGTCCAAGGCGAATTGGCGCGGACGATCGAACAAATACAGGAAATCGAGGCCGCGCGGGTTCATATTGTCCTGCCGGAGGACAGCCTTTACAAAAAGAACGAAAAACCGGCGAGCGCTTCTGTAATGCTGCAACTGAAGGGCAACGCCGCGCTGGGCAAACCCCAGGTCGAAGGCATAGTCAATTTAGTTTCGCATAGCGTTCAGGGGCTGAAACCGGAAAACATAACCATAATCGACGGATTCGCCAAAATCTTGAATCTGCCGGAAGACGAAGAACTGAACAAAGCGGCCGCCGAACGGGACAACAACGCCAACGCCAACGCCGAGGCGAACAAACTCTCCAAATTTTACTTTTCCCTGACGCGCGAGATACAGGCTGAAATGCAGGAGAACGTGCAGACGCTGCTTGACAATTCGCTGGGGGAAAAGCGCGCGGTGGCGCGCGTTACCGTTGAACTTAACTTTGACCGGCGCCTTATTGACCGGCAGATATTTGAGCCTACCGTTGAAGACCGCGGCATACTCCGCAGCATGCAGGAAGTGTCCGAGAATTACCAGGGCTCTAACGCCCAGCCGGGCGGCCCGCCCGGGACCACCAGCAACATTCCCGGCTATCCGGCCGGTGCCCAGCCCGGGCAGTCAAATTACGAGAAAAAAGAAGCCACCAGGAACTACGAAATAACCGAAACAAAGGAAAAGATCATTCAGCAGCCTGTTTCCATCAAACGCGTTACCGTAGCGGTCTTTATTGACGAGGCGCTCACGCAGGCGCAGCAGGATGGCATCGCGCGCGTTGTCGCTTCCGCCGCCGGCTTTAACGAGGCGCGCGGCGATTTGGTTTCCGTGGAGCGCATACCCTTTAACGCGGCGACCGCGACGCAGATACAGCTTCAGGAGACGGAGCGGCAGATAATGGGCTACGCTTTGTACGGGGCACCTGTTTTGCTTCTGCTCTTGCTTTTGTTGGGCTGGATGCTTTATTCGCGGCGCAAGAAACAAAAAGCGGCCGCGTTGGCGGCGGAGGCCGAACGCGAACGGGTCGCGGCGCAAGAGCGCGAAGCGGCGGCGCGGACGGCCATGGAACAGGAGAGGTTGGCCGCGCAGCCTATGGCGATGCGAGCCGAGCGGGGCGAGGGCGGCATGGAAGATGCGGCGGAAAGCGCGGATGGAGAAGAAGAAGAATTGGTTTTGACGATGGACAAACCGCTGACCCAGGAAGAAAAAGAAATTGCCGCCAAAAAAGCGGCCATTGTGGAATGGGCGTCGACCCAGCCGGACGAATTCGCCGCTACCTTGCGCAGCTGGCTGATGGAAGAAACATGATGCCATCCCCTGACTTGAAATCGCGGCGCCTTTGCGGCCGGGTTGCCGCGCCGCTTTGTTAGATCCTCGGCGGTCTTTCGCGCTTGCCGGCGGCTTGTGAATGTTATATCGTATTTTGGCCGGTGGCCGGCATAAATTTTATTCCTGGAGGCTTCTTTTATGGGAACATTGATCGAAAACCTCAGTGGAAAGCAAAAATCGGCCATACTCATGATTACGCTCGGGCCGGATATATCCTCGAGCGTCATGAAGTCGCTGAAAGAAGAAGAGATAGAAAAACTCACCATGGAGATAGCCAACCAGCGCAAAGTTTCGCAGGAACTTAAAGATGAAATAATTTCCGACTTTTATGAATTGTGCCTTGCCCGTGATTACATGTCCACGGGCGGCATTGATTACGCCCGGGAAATATTGGAAAAAGCGCTTGGCGCGGAACGGGCGGTCAGCATAATCAACAGGCTGACGTCCAGCTTGCAGATACGCCCCTTTGACTGTATCCGTACCGCCGACCCTTCGCAGCTTTTGAATTTCATACAAAACGAACATCCGCAGACCTTGGCGCTGATCGTCGCGTATATGCCGCCGGACAAAGCGTCCATGATTCTCTCGGCTCTTTCGCCGGAAGTGCAATCCGATGTTGTCAAAAGGATCGCGACCATGGACAGGACATCCCCTGACGTCATACGGGACGTGGAGCGTATTTTGGAGCGCAAGCTTGCCTCTATGGCCACTCAGGACTTCACCACCACCGGCGGCCTGGGATCGGTAGTCGAACTTATCAACAGGGTTGACCGCACCACGGAAAGGGCCATACTGGAGAACCTCGAAGTGCAGGATCCGGAATTGGCGGAAGAAATTAAAAAGCGCATGTTTGTCTTTGAAGACATCGTTATGCTCGATGACCGTTCCCTGCAAATGGTACTTCGCGAAATCGAAACCAAAGACTTGGGGCTGGCCCTCAAAGGCGTTTCCGAGGAAGTGTCCAACAAAGTATTCAAAAACATGTCCAAACGCGCTTCGGAAATGCTCCGGGAAGAGATCGAATTTATGGGCCCCGTCCGTATCAGGGACGTGGAAGAATCCCAGCAGAAAGTGGTAAATGTCATCCGCCGGCTGGAAGACAGCGGCGAGATCGTTATTTCGCGGGGCAAGGGAGACGAGGTAATTGCATAGAGTTATCAAATCCTTTTCCGTGGAAAAAGGGCGCCCTTTTCTCGTTGAACTTTCGGAAGGCGCGTTTTCCGCAGACGCCGGCGACGGCGGCGACGACGATTGCCTGCGCTTTTTTGAAGCGGCGGAAGACGTTGGAGCGGACGGCGGCGATGACGAATACAAAAAATATTACATAGATGAAAACGGGGAATCCGTGACCGGCGCCGATGAGTCAAAACAGGCGCCGGAAGAGGCGGCCGCGGAAGAAAGCGCGAAAGGGGACGAAGGCGCGCCCGAGGAAGCGTTTGCGGCGGCGAAAGCGTATGTTTCGCCGGAGGAAGAAGCGCGGAAAATAATCGCGCTCGCCGAGAAAAGGGCGGAGAGGATTTTGGAAATCGCCAAGCAGGAAGCGGAAACGCTGAGCATGAAACTGTCGGCGGAAATATCCGAAGGGGAAGTAAAAAAGGAACTGGCCAAAAACGTCGCCACGGACATAATAGACGAAGCTAACGCCGAGGCCGGCAAGCTGCTTGCCGAAGCCCAAGAAAAAGCGCGGGAGCTGTTTGAAGAGGCCAAAACCGGCGGCCGGGACGAGGGCTTTAAGGCGGGCCGGGACGAAGGGTACAGAGAAGGTTTTGAAAAAGGGATGGCCGAAGGAAAGCTGGCCGGGCGCGAGGAAGGCAAAAAAGAAGGGATGGACGCCGGGGAAGCGGCCGGCCGGTCCGAGGGGATAGAAGGCGCGCGCCGGGAAATGGCCGTTCAACTGGCCGAAGCCACGCAAAAAGCCAATAACATAATCATCGAAGCGGAAAAAGAAAAAGAGAAAATAATCGGCGACGCCGACGACAAAATCGTGCAAATAGCTATGGCGGTGGCCGAAAAGATATTAAACAAGGAAATCAGCGAAAACCCCTTCATAATATTGCAGATTGTAAAAGAAGCGGCGCAAAAAGTGGCCGACCAGCCGCGGCTGTTTGTTACCGTGAGCACGGACAACTACGAAATTGCGTGCGCGGCCTGCGGCGATATAAAAAAGGCGCTGGGCAACAAACAGGAAATATCTTTTGCCGCCGACGACAGCTTCGGCCCGGCCGACGTCGTCATCGGCACTGGCGGCAGCGGCGATGTTGACGCGCGCCTTAAAACGCAGGTGGCGGAAATACGAAAAACCATTGAGGCGGTGGTGCGCCAATGATAGATTGCGATCGCATAGTAAACGCCGTAGCGGCCTCGCGTCCCATGCTGCTTACCGGCAAAGTGACGCAAATCATCGGCTTGGTCATAGAAACCGATGGCCCCAACGTGATTATTGGCGAATCTTGCTATATTTATCCCCGGGCGTCCCATCTGCCGCCTTTAAGGGCGGAAGTCGTAGGCTTTAGGGAGAGCCGCGTCCTGCTGATGCCTTTGGGGGAAATGACGGGCATCGGCCCTGGATGCGAAGTGGTGGCGTCCGAGCAGACCCTGACCGTAAAGGTGGGCGAGCAGTTGCTTGGCCGCGTTTTCGATGGACTGGGCAATCCGATCGACGGCAAGGGCGAAATTGACTCCGACATATTTTATCCCTTGGAAGCGCCGCCGCCGCCGCCGCTTTCCCGCGCCAGGATAGACGAGAAAATATCCGTCGGGGTAAGGGCGATAGACGGGCTTTTGTCGATGGGGCGCGGCCAGCGCATTGGCATCATGGCCGGCAGCGGGGTTGGCAAAAGCACTCTTTTGGGCATGATCGCCAGGAACACCGAAGCCGATATAAACGTAATCGGGCTTATCGGCGAGCGCGGCCGTGAAGTGAGGGAGTTTATCGAACGCGACCTGGGCGAGGAAGGGTTGAAAAGATCCGTGGTAGTTGTCGCCACTTCCGACCAGCCGGCGCTTATCCGTATAAAAGGCGCCATGACCGCCACGGCGATCGCCGAATATTTCAGAAACAACGGCAAAAACGTAGTGTTGATGATGGATTCGGTAACGCGCTTCGCCATGGCCCAGCGGGAAGTCGGCCTCACGGTCGGCGAGCCTCCGGCCACGCGCGGCTATACCCCGTCGGTGTTCGCCATCCTGCCAAAGCTCCTTGAGCGCTCCGGCGCGGGCGAACTCGGCGCCATTACCGGCATTTATACCGTGCTGGTCGAAGGCGACGACATGAACGAGCCTGTCGCCGACACGGTGCGCAGCATACTGGACGGGCATATAGTTTTATCGCGCTCGCTGGCCGCGCAAAACCACTACCCGGCGATCGACATACTGGCCAGCGTGAGCAGGATAATGCTGGAAATAGTGGACAAAGAGCATTGGGACGCCGCGCAGGAGCTTAGGAAAGTCCTCGCCGTCTATAACGACGCGCAGGATCTTATCAATATAGGGGCTTACATGGCGGGGAGCAACCCCGAAATTGACCAGGCCATAAAGTTCATCAATCCCTCGAGGGAATTTTTGCGCCAGGGCGTATACGAGAGAACCGACTACAGTTCCTGTATCAAGCGGCTTTGCGCGCTTTTCGCCGCGCAGCCGGCGAAAAGCGCAAGCGAACCTTCGCCCGCGCCCGGCGCCCGGCAGGAAGGAAGCGGGTTGCGGCCTGATTTTCGCGGCGGCGCTTTTGACATAAAACTAAGCTGATGGCGTTTTGGGTGAACCGGCGTGAAACCATTTGTATTTAAACTCGAAACGCTTCTTGCCATCCGCCAAAGGCGCGAAGACGAAGCCAACATCGTTCTGGCGCAGGCGCGCGCCCGCTTGAAGGCCGCCAGGGATTTTCTGGACGAGCTGAACGGGCGGCGGCGGGCGGCGGTGGACGAATTCAAGGCGCAGAGGGAAAAGCGCGAAGTCTTGGTGGCGCAGCTGCAATTGTGGCACAAATTCCTTGATTTTATGGATAAAGAGATAAAAAAGCAGGAAGACGCGGTAGAACAATTGGCGCGGGAAGTCGCGGACGCGCTCAAAGCCGCCGAAAAAGCCATGAAAGACCGCAAATCGGTTGAAAAGCTCCGTGAGAGGCGGTTTGAACAGTATAAAATCCAATTGCAGCTTGCCGAGCAGAAAATACTCGATGAGATCGCGATTACCCGCTACCGGCGGCAAGAAGGGGATGAATTCTGATTTATGCTGGAAGGCATGATGAAAATAAGGGAGCGCATAGCGCAAATCGAGAACAGATTTTCTCCGAAAGCGCCGGAGAGCGCGGCCTTTGCGCAATATCTGGAAGCGGCCGGGAAAAAAGAAAAGCAGCCGCCGGCGATAACGCATAGGCCGCCGGGCAAGGCCAGGGCGGCCCATGGAAAAAACGGCATAAAGCGTATGCTGGTGGAGACCGCGCAAAAATATGGAGTTGACAGCGAATTGGTGTTGGCCGTGGCCAACGCCGAATCCGGTTATCGGCATGACGCCGTCTCTTCCGCCGGCGCGGTCGGCGTCATGCAGCTTATGCCCGGCACGGCGCGCAGCCTTGGCGTGGCCGACAGCTTTGACCCCAAGGAAAACATTGACGGCGGCGTAAGGTATCTTAAGCAGATGCTGGCAATGTTCGGCGGCGACACGGCAAAAGCGCTGGCCGCCTACAACGCCGGGCCGGAAGCTGTCCGCAATTATGGCGGCATTCCGCCTTATCAAGAAACTCAGGCCTATGTCCGCAACATCCTGGACGACATAGCCTCTGACGGTTAATTTCGCGAAAGGGGATTTTGCCTTGGCGGACAATGCTCCGAACAAAAAGACTCCGGACAAAGAAAAAAATACGAACGCAGCGTCGCTCAAAAGCGAGTTTTACGCAGAGGAAAAGCAGCGCGCCGCCGCAACGCTCTCGGAATTGAAAAACGGGCTTGCGCCCACAAAAATAGCAAAATACATAGCGTCGCGCCTGTGGAAACCGGTGCTGGCTTTCACTTTGTTGTTTTCCCTCTTTTTGGGAGGGGCCTACGCCGCTAACTACTATAAACTGTTAAACGCCGGGACGGCGCTTAACTTTGAAAGCATGATGCCGCCGCTGCGCGCCTCTGACAACAAGATAGCGCGCGAGCTGCTGCCGGTGGCCGAATGGGCCGTTTCCGTCCTTTCCGCCGCCGGGGAAATCATACAGTACCGCGTGGAGCGGCAGGAAGCGCTGAAGCTCAAAGAAGAAGAAGAGATAAGAGCGAAAAAAGCGGAAGAAGAGCGCCTGGCGGCGATAGAGGAAGAAAAGCGGACCGCGGGGGAAAAGGGCGGACGGCAGGAGCCTCCGGCTGCGGCCAATGCCGAGGACGAGACGCGAAAACGCGAATCCGAGCGCAAAAGGCAGGACGATGAACTGAAAAAGGCCATCGCCGCCCGCCAGCAGGAACTGAACAAAAGGGCGGGCAAACTTGCCCTCTACTACTCTTCCATGCCGGCTGCCGATGCGGTAAGGATCTTGAAAAACATGGAAAACGACGAAATAATTTTGATCCTCAGCAACATGCCGGATGCCCTGGCCTCGCAAATATTGGCGGGTTTTGAGCCCGAGCGCGCCTCGGCCATCACGAAAAACATCCTCAAATTGCATCCATCGCCGACGGAAGAAGCAACCCTCTCCGCCGGGGTGCTGTAATTTGTCCGCTATATACGCAGTCGCCAAGCTTACGGAGAAAGGAGGTGAACGACATGGAAACGGGAATTATACTTATGCCGGCGGCGCAGGACATTGTTGCCGGCGCAAAAGCGCAGGCCGCGCCGGCAGCGGCTGCCGGCGACCCCGGCGTGGAAAAAGGCGCCGCGATGCCTTTTGCCGAAGCGCTTAAATTGCTGTACGCCGTGCCTGACGGCGGAAAAAAGAAAAATTCGCAGGAAGAAACGGCCGGCGCCGCGCCAGCCATGAACTTCTTCCCGGTCGGTATTGTGCCCGTACAATTGATCCCGGCGGACGGCGGGGAATTTACCGAGCAAGCCGCTTTGCAAGAAGCCGAAGCCGTGGTCGAGTCTTTGGCTGGCAAGGCGGGCGGTATGCGCCAGGCTCTGCTCGGCATGAAGCAGCCGGCTGTTTTGCCGGAGGAAGGCATCCGTCCCGCTCCGCTTAAAACGGCGGTGGGCGCGGCCGCGCCTGAAGCGCCTGCAGAAAGTTTGCCGCTAAAAGAAGTTCCGGAGCTAAAAGAAGTTCTGGATCTCAAAGAAGTTCTGGCGCCGCATTTTGCGCCCGCGCCGAAGCGGATGCCGGAACAGGCGCTGGAGCAGGCGCCGGAAAAAAGCGTGAACGCCAGGGAACTGTTCGGCGACCGCTTAGTGGTCATAAAAGACGCCGCTGTCCTTCCCCCGGGCGATCCTTTGCCGAAAGCGCCCGCGGAAAAAGCGGTATCCGCCATCGGCGCGCCGGTATTGGCCGCCCCGGCGGAAAACAAAAAAGCCTGGCCGACGGAAAATGTCCGGCCGGAACTTGCCGCGCCAGGGGAGAAAATCGCGCCGGATTTTGCCGTGAAAGCCCCCGGCCGCATAGAGGAGGCCGGCCGGCCGACGGAGCGTTCGGCGCCGGCTAAAGCCGCCGCGCCGCTTTCCCTGAAATTACCTGCGGAAGAAGCGGAAACGGCGGGAACGGAAGTTGCGGCACAAACGGAAACTGCGGCGCAAACGGCCGGGCAGGAGCCAATCGCCGCCAACGCGCCGGCTAAGGACAGTTTCGCGCAAAAACTTCATTTTGCCGGGCGCGAGCTTGACGTCCGGGACACGCAGGATTTGGCCAACCACCTGGTGGAACAGGCAAAACTTACGCAAAGGCCGGGCAGCACGGAAATGACCATACGCCTTAGGCCGCAGAATTTAGGCGAGATGACCGTCAGGATCATTGCCGAAAACGGCGGCGCTATATCTGCGGCCTTTCATTCCAACAACTCCGAAGTGCGCGGCATTTTGCAGGAAGCGTTGCCGGCCATCCGGCAGGAGCTTTCCGGCAGCGGCCTGAAAGTTCACGACGTCGGCGTTTACGCCGGGCTCGGCGATTTTCATTCTTTTGCCCAAAACCAGCCCGGCAGCCAGCCGGAAGGCAAAGCGAACAAAATCGGCCGTTTGCGGTTGACCGCCGAAGAACAAACGCCGGCGGAGGCGGCGGCTTACGAAGGAGAGACGCAAAGCGGCACGGGCGGCGTTGACTACCGTGTGTAAAGAAAGGAGAAAAAATGGCGACAGTAAGCAGCATTACCGGCGTGGCGCCGGCAACCGCCGCGACCGGCAGCGTTGCCAATAAAAACGGCGAGCTTGGCAAAGAAGCCTTTTTGCAGTTGTTGGTAGCGCAGATACAAAACCAGGATCCGCTCAACCCCTCGGAAGACAAGGAGTTTATCGCGCAGCTTTCCACCTTCTCCATGCTGGAACAAATGCAGAACATGAGTTCGTCCATGTCGGCCAGCCAGGCGGCGGCACTCATCGGCAAGCAGGTAACCTGGCAGGAAATGTCCGGCGGCGCGACCAAAACCTATTACGCGGTGGTCGAGTCGGTTCGGGTGGACGGGAGCAGTGTCTATCTGGTGGTGGACGCGCAGACCGGCAAGGAGATCAAATATTCCGACGTCAAACTTATCGAAGATCCCAACGCGGCGGTTACTTCCCAGCTCAGCCAGGCATCGGCTTTGATCGGCAAGAAAGTTACCTGGTATGAACCGGACGCGGACGGCAAGTCGGTCGGCAAAACCGGCCGGGTCGAGGCAGTCCGGGCGGCGGGCGCGCAGGTATACCTCCTGGTAGGCAAAGACGAGAAAGGAAACGACAAATTCATAGCTTTGTCAGGCGTTACAGATGTTGCGGACTGAAAGGCCGGTATCGGGAAAATGTATGGGCAGGGAGGTTTTCCGATGATGGGCGATGCCAAGATTCTTTACCCGTTTAACCCCATTTTATCAGCCAATGCCGGCGCCAATACGGTATCGGCCGGCAAATCGGCTGCGGCGCCGGCGGTAAACTTTCAGGATGTTTTGCAAAAGGAGCTAAGGCAGGTAAAATTTTCCCGGCACGCTTTGCAAAGGCTGGCGCAAAGGGAAATAAAACTTGACTTTGAACAGATGGAAAGGCTGCGGATGGCCGTTGACAAAGCGGCAGGCAAAGGGGCGCGCGAATCGCTGATATTGATGGACAATCAAATGGCTTTCGTGGTGAGCGTCAGCAACCGCACCGTGATTACCGCCTTGGACGGCGCGTCGGCAAAAGACAACGTATTTACCAACATCGACAGCGCCATAGTCATATGAGCCGGACCTTCGACAAGGAAGCTCAGGGGGAAGGGCTGAAGGGACTTCCCCGCATAGGCGGGAAACCATGGTTGGCAAAACGCCGTGTATCTATTCTGCGCCGGGGGCGCCCGGCAGCAAACGGGAGGTTTTTATAAGATATGATGCGTTCACTCTATACTGGGGTGTCCGGCCTGACCAACCATCAGACCAGAATGGACGTCCTCAGTAACAATATCGCCAATGTCAACACCATCGGCTTCAAAAGCAGCCGCACGATTTTCCAGGATTCCCTGAGCCAGACCATGCAGGGCGCGACCGCCCCGCGCGCCAACGTCGGCGGCATAAACGCCAAACAGATCGGCCTCGGCGTAAAAACCGCCTCCATCGACATACTCTTTACCAAGACCAGCTTTCAGACCACCAACGTCAACACCGATCTTGCCATCAACAACAACGGTTTCTTCATCGTAAACAACGGCGGCCAGTCCTACTACACCCGGGCGGGCAACTTCTACTTTGACTCCGAGGGCAATTTCGTTACCAACGAGGGCCTGCGCGTCATGGGCTGGCCGGCGGACAAGGTCAGCGGCGCCATTAATACATCCGCGCCCGTTGAGCCGCTGAAGATATCCATCACCGCCACTATGGAGCCGAAAATAACCAAGACGGTAACCTTCAACGGCAACCTCATGGCGGACGCCGTGCTCGGCGAAGCGAAATCGGCGACCAAGGACGTCTATGACGCGGAAGGGTACGCCCACCGGCTGAGCACCATGTACACCAAGGTCGGCGACAACCAGTGGCTGGCTTACACCAGCATAACGGGCGCCAAGAGATCAACCAGCCCGCCGACGCCGAACGAAGACGACATTGTCGGCAACGTCAAAATCGTGAGTTTCGATCCCAACGGCAAATTCCAGAACGTGCAGGATTTAAGCATGACTTTGCCCGATCTTGGCAGTACGGGCAATTTCACCTCCGGCAGCCCGTTTTCCGGCGCCGTCAACCTAAATTCACAAGGCGTCTTGGGGCAGACGGCCGGCAGCGTGATAATTTTTACCGACTATAACGGCGCGGTGCGCGCCATAGGCGTGAAGGCCACTTGTACCAAGGGCGACTCCACCGGCGTGGCGGGCGACGCCGAATGGCAGCTGGTATTTTCCGAAAACGGCCAGACCGTAGGATCGGGGAGCTATTCCGCTACATCCGTCCTTGTTCCGGGCGGAAGCAATTTGCCGACAGTTACCCTAAGCGACGGCACGGCGGTAAATCTTGCCGCCTTGACGGAAAAGGTTGGCGTAGCCGCCGCCGCGACAAATCTGAACACGCCGGCGGTAACGGCCGCCGGCAATACGGCCCTTTCCTATATCCCGGACAACACCGTCAACCCTAACCCCCATGTCATCAACGTAAGCTACACCGATCCCAACTACGGCGAATTGGTCCAGTACGCGGGCGGCTTCAATTTGGGCGACCCTTACCAGGACGGTTACGCCGCGGGCGACCTTATGGACAAGACCATCAACGCCGCCGGCGTCATTGTCGGCACCTATTCCAACGGCCAGCAGCTCAACTTGGGGCAGGTAGCCACCTGCATCTTCAACAACCAGCAGGGTTTGGAACGGGCGGGCTCCACCCTTTTCACCAAATCCAACAACTCCGGCGACCCCATTATCGGCGAGGCCGGCGTTGGCGGGCGCGGCACCTTGCAGGCGGGCGTCCTGGAAATGGCCAACGTGGATTTGGCCGAAGAATTTACCAACATGATCGTAACCCAGCGCGGCTACCAGTCCAATTCCCGCATTATAACAACCTCGGACGAGCTGCTTCAGGAACTTATGAACCTCAAACGCTGATAAAAGCCCGGGGCGGGGGCGCGGCCCGCCCCCGCCGGGGCTTTTGCGGCCGGCAAAAAAATTTTTAATAAGGTGAATGAAAATGATAACATTGGCAAAATTTCAGTCGAAAGACGAATTCGTCCTCAACTCCGATCTTATCGAAACGATTGAGGAAACCCCCGACACCGTGATTACCTTGACCAGCGGCCGCAAACTTATCGTGGAGGAATCGGCCAAGGAGATAGTCAAAAAAATCCTGGAATTTCGCCGCGAGCTTGGTAAATTTGCCAGATAACGTGCCGAGCTTTGTTATATGGGTTTGACATGTTCAGATAAATTTTATATTATATTTGCGTGTACAGTTGTTTTTGACAGGAAATCGGCGCGCGCGCGTAGAACTTTGCCATAGCGGCGCAGAACTGGACGCTCTGTTTAATTTACAATAAAGTTGAATAAGGCGGTGTGGATTTTGGCGGAAGAAAAAGTTGCTGAGGAGAAAAAAACAAAAATACCCAAACCTAAAATGTCGATTGTCATTGGCGTCGTACTCGCTATTTTGGGCATTGTGCTCGCGGGCGGCATATCCTTTTTTGTCGCCGCAAAGATTGCCGGCGACCGGCAGCCGGTAACGGTTATCGTCAAACGCGAACCCGGCCAGCTCTTAAAGATCGGCGACCCCAAAGACGGCGTTGTCATCAATATCGGCGGGATTACCGGGCGATATTTGAAAATACTCATGACGCTCGAAGTGGAGCCGACCAAGGACGAAACCGGCAAATTGTCAATAACGCCGCAAGATGAAATGAAGATAAATGACAACATAATAAAATTTCTGCGTTCCCAAAAAATTGACGCTTTCCTCGCCGGACGGCAGGATGAACTGAAAGCGGCCATAAAAAAAGAACTGAACGAAGCGCTGGGCGCCGACAGGGTATTGGCCGTTTATATAACCAACGCCGTCATTCAATGACGCTTTGCCGGCAAAATAGAGAGGAGGGGATGGCGTTTGGCTGGGGACGTTCTTTCACAGTCTGAGATAGACGATCTTTTGTCCGCGCTTTCGACCGGCACGGTTGATGTTAACGAAATGCGCACGGAGCAGGAACAGAAGAAGATCAAGATATATGACTTCAAGCGCCCCGACAAATTTTCCAAAGATCAGATACGTACCCTTTACATGATCCATGAAAATTTTGCCAGGCTTTTGAACACATATCTGTCCGCGCACCTTCGCACCATGATCAACATTGAAGTCGCGTCGGTGGACCAGCTTACTTATGAAGAATTCATCCGCTCGCTGCCTAGCCCTAGCGTCATTGGCATATTTCAGCTTTCGCCCCTGAAAGGGAACGCGGTGTTCGAGATGAACCCTTCGCTGGTTTTCGCCATGATCGACCGACTGTTCGGCGGGGTGGGCGGTTCCTTTAGCAAAGCGCGCGCCCTTACCGACATTGAGGAAGCCATAATCTCAAGGGTGATGGCAAAAGCGCTTGAACAGATGCAGGAGGCATGGAAGCAAGTAATTGAGGTGGAGCCGCGCCTCGATACGCTTGAGAGCAATCCGCAGTTTACCCAGATTGTGCCGCCAAGCGACATGGTGGTGATTGTTACTTTGCAGGCAAAAATAATGCAGACGGAAGGATTGATGACCGTTTGCATTCCTTATTTGGTACTGGAGCCGATAATGAGCAAGCTCACCACCACCTTCTGGGTCGCGTCTTCTTCCAACAGGCGGGACGTGACGGAAACATACGCGCTGAAAAAACGCCTGATCAAGACGCCTGTGCCCGTAAGCGTGGTTTTGGGGAAGGCATCGATCAACGTGCAGGAGTTGATAAGCCTCGCGCCCGGCGACGTTTTGCCGCTTGACTCAAGATTTGACGGCGAATTGTCTTTTGTCGTGGGGCAGAAAGAAAAATTTAAATGCCGTCCCGGCCTTTCCGGCAAACACATGGCTGTGCAGGTAACGCGCGTATGCAGCAATAAAGGAGATGACAGCGATGAATGATGGATTATTGTCGCAGGAGGAGATTAACGCGTTATTGAACGCTGACGAGGGTCCGCCGCCGTCCGCCGCCGCCGCGCTTACCAGCAAAGAAATAGACACTATCGGCGAGATCGGCAATATTTCCATGGGCAGCGCCGCCACTACTTTATCCATTCTTTTGGGGAACAGAGTAAGCATAACGACCCCGAGCGTTACGATCACCAAGATGGAAACAGTCCGCAACGAATATCCTACGCCTTACCTGGTCATTGAGGTGCAATATACGCAGGGCGTCCAGCAAGGCACGAATATTTTCGCCATTAAAGAGCGCGACGCCCTGATTATTGCCGACCTTATGATGGGCAACGACGGGACCAATCCGCCGACGGAAATTTCCGAACTATACATGAGCGCGGTTTCCGAGGCGATGAACCAGATGATGGGAGCTACCGCGACGGCCATGTCCACCATGTTCAAGGAAAAGTTCGACATTTCGCCGCCCAAGGTTTCCCTGATCGACTTTGCGCAAAAGGACAATGTGGAAAATATGGCGGCCGGCGCGCCGGATCCTCTCGTGAAGGTCGCTTTCCGCATGGAAGTCGGATCGCTCATTGATTCGGAAATGATGCAGCTGATGTCGGTGGACGTCGCGAAAAGGTTGGTGGAGAGGCTTATGCAGCGCAGCCAGGCGGCCGCCGCGCCCCCGGCCGCGCCTCCCAAGCAGGCCGCCTCCGCACCTGCGGCGCCCCCGCCGCCCGCCCAGCCGGCTTACGCGCCGCCTAAGCCATCGGGGGCGCCGGTGGCCAGCGTGCCGGTGCAGCAAGTGCAGTTCGCGCCGCTGCAGCCGCAAAACATGCCCGCCCTTGCCGGCAATATCGGGCTGTTGATGGACGTGCCGATGCAAGTTACGGTAGAGCTCGGCAGGACCAAGAAACTTATCAGGGAGATTCTGGATCTTGGCCCAGGTTCGGTCGTGGAACTGGACAAATTGGCGGGCGAGCCTATTGACGTTTATGTAAATACCAAACTTATCGCCAAAGGCGAAGTAGTTGTCATTGACGAAAACTTCGGCATCAGGATAACCGAGATAGTCAACCCGCTTGAGCTGGTCAATAATTTGCAATAAATTGTGGGGGGCGCAAATTTTTATGATTGTAAAGGAGATATTTTAAATGGCGACAAGAGTTTTGGTTGTTGACGATGCGGCTTTTATGAGGATGATGATCAAAGACATTCTCACAAAGAACGATTTTGAAGTTGTCGGGGAGGCCAGCAACGGGTCGGAAGCGTTGGAAAAATATAAAGACTTAAAGCCCGATCTTACGACAATGGACATTACCATGCCGGAAAAGGACGGCATATCGGCGGTCAAAGACATAAGGGCTTTTGATTCTTCCGCCAAGATCATTATGTGCAGCGCCATGGGCCAGCAGGCCATGGTCATCGAGGCGATACAGGCCGGCGCAAAAGATTTCATCGTCAAACCTTTCCAGCCTGACCGCGTGGTAGAGGCAATGCGCAAAGCGTTAGGGTAAAGAAGTGTTTCGCTTTGCTCCGGCGTTTTTGCCGCCATCGGCCGCCGCCTTGGGGGACAAGCTGGCCGGGGCGGCCGCAGGTTCCCCGGGGTACCTGGAAAATCGGGGGTCTGCCCTGACAGGCAATACAGCGCCTTATTCGACTTTTTTTTATATTTTGACGTTGATTTTTGCCTTTTTTTTAGTGTTGCTGCTGGCTTATTTGGCCTCAAAACTTATCGGCGGCAAATTTGGCGCCGCGCGGATGAGAGCCGCCGGCAATGTATTGGGCAGCATGCCTTTGGATCATAACAAAAGGATAGTTTTTGTCGAATTGAACGGCGCCGTGTTGGTTTTAGGCGTTACCGAGCACAGCGTCTCTTTGCTCAAGGAAATATCCTCTTCCGTGGACATAGAAAGGATAAAGGAAGACTTGTCCGGTAAAAATCAGGAAGGCGTTTTCGGTTACCAAAGCCGGGCGCTGGACAACCTGCAAAAGAAAATCAAGCCAATGCTCCGCAATTTGCCCGGCGGCAAAAAAAGGGGACCTTTTTAGCATGAATACAAAAAAAGCATTTGGCTTTGGCTGTTTGCTTTTGCTGTCTTCGGCCGCCGCCGCGATCTGCCTGGCGGGCAGCGCTTTTGCGGCCGCCGCGCCGGTTCTTCCCATACCAAATATAAATATAGCGATCGGCGATCCAGCCGGCCCGTCCGATCTGACGGCAAGCCTGCAAATACTTTTTGCCCTCACGGTACTCACCCTGGCGCCGTCCATACTGATCATGGTTACGTCTTTTACCAGGATCGTGGTGGTGCTTTCCTTCGTGCGCAACGCGCTGGGGACGCAGCAGATGCCGCCCAACCAGGTATTGGTCAGCCTGGCCATATTTCTTACTTTTTTCATTATGTCCCCATACTTTTCGGAGATAAACAGCAAGGCGCTGCAGCCTTACATAGCGGGGACGCTTTCGCAGGAAGACGCTTATAACGCCGCGCTCCAGCCGATTCGGTCTTTTATGTTCAAACAGACGCGGGAAAACGATCTTGCGCTTTTTGTTGATGTCGCCGGCGACAGCCGGCCGGAAACCCAGGCCGACGTTTCCACTTTTGCGCTTATACCGGCTTTCATGATCAGCGAGTTGAAGACCGCTTTTCAAATAGGGTTCCTTGTCTACGTTCCTTTTATTGTCATTGACATGGTTGTTGCGAGCACGCTGATGTCCATGGGCATGATGATGCTGCCGCCGGCAATGATTTCCTTGCCTTTCAAAGTGCTTTT
>JAISLQ010000002.1 GCA_031290885.1 Acidaminococcales bacterium | reverse complement strand
GACAAAAAATCCCCGGTCTCACCAGCGAACGCGCCGATCTCATTTTGGCCGGCGTAACCATCATAAACACGCTTATTTCCACAGCCAAAAGCAAGGAGATTATCGTATCGGGCTGCGGCCTGCGCGAAGGGATGTTTTACGACTACTATCTGCGGCGTCTTGGCCGCCCGGCGATGGTTGAAAACATTTTAAAAGAGAGCGTGGAGAACATGATGTCTTTTACCGTGGGCCGCGCCGCTCACTCGCGCAAGGTAACCTTGTTGGCGGAAAAAATGTTTGCGGCTTGGAAATCATTGCACAAACTGGGCGGCGACGATTTCAAAGTGCTTTATATAGCGTCCGCCCTGCATGACCTTGGCATCAGCATAAACTATTATTTCCATCCGCGGCACAGCGCTTACCTGATTGAAAACGCCCCGCTCATGGGAGTGACCCACCGTGAGCAGATAATGGCCGCGCTTGTCGCCAACTGGCACAACAGCGTGTCCATGAAAAATCTTCAGCGCGGGATATACAAAGATTTTCTGAGCGAAAAAGACATAGCGGCCGCCCGTAAACTGGCGGTGATCCTGGCTATGGCCGAAAATCTTGACTTTACGGAAACCAACGCCGTCAAAGACGTATTCCCGGACATATTGGCCGACGGGCGGGCAGTATTGGGCGTTGCCATAGATGGATCGACCCGTATAGAATTGGACGAGTTGCGCGGCAATCTTGACTGGTTCAAAAAAGAATTTAAAACAGAACTGCTCATCAGAACAAATTTTTAATGGGATACCTTCAAGGCGCGCTATTTTCCCAAGCTTGCGCCTTTGCCTGCCAGAATGTCCCTTGTTATCTTTAGCGCGCACATCCTGCCGCACATCGAGCAGGTATGCAAATCGGATGGCGGCGCGCTCTCGCGGTATTCCCGCGCTTTGTCGGCATCTATGGCCAGTTCAAACATTTTTTCCCAGTCAGTCTCATATCTTGCCGAAGCCATGCGATTGTCCCAATCGCGCGCCCCGGGCACATTCTTGCTTATGTCGGCGGCGTGGGCGGCTATTTTGGCCGCAATGACGCCGTCTTTGACGTCCTTTAAGTCCGGCAGCCGCAAATGTTCGGCAGGGGTTACATAGCAAAGAAAATCCGCCCCCGCTGCCGCCGCTATAGCGCCGCCGATCGCGGACGTGATGTGGTCGTATCCTGGCGCTATATCTGTAACCAGTGGCCCCAAAACATAAAAAGGCGCGTTATGGCAGAGGCGCTTTTGCAAAACCATATTGGCGGCGATTTCGTTTATCGCCATGTGCCCCGGCCCTTCCACCATTACTTGCACGTCGCGTTCCCAAGAGAGCTTTACCAGATGGCCGATCTCAATCAACTCGCTTATCTGCCCGGCATCCGTGCTGTCGGCGATACAGCCCGGGCGCAGGGCATCGCCTATGCTTATTGTTACGTCAAATTCACGAAATATTTCCAGCACGTCGTCATAATATTCAAAAAATGGATTTTCCTTCCCGGTCATTTCCATCCAGGCAAACAACAAGGCGCCGCCGCGCGAGGTGATATTGACAATGCGCCCGCCGCGCCGGAAAGCTTCGATGCTCTTTCTGGTCAGGCCGGCGTGGACGGTCATAAAATCAACGCCTTCTTGGGCATGCGCGCGTAAAACCCGCAAAAAATCCTGCGCGGCAATGTCTTGCAAATCCTTTTTAAGATAACCTATGGCGTCATATACCGGCACCGTGCCGATCATGGCCGGCGAGCGCTCAATGAGCCGCTTGCGGAAAACATTGGTTTCGCCGTAATTGCTCAAATCCATGATCGCCTCGGCGCCAAATTTCAAAGCGAGATCGACTTTGCGCATTTCCAGATCATAATCCCGGCAGTCGCCGGAAACGCCAAGATTGACGTTTATCTTGGTTCTAAGTCCGCCGCCCACCCCTTCGGCGGAAAGGGAGCGGTGGTTGACATTGGCCGGAATGGCCGCCGCGCCGCTTGCCACAAGTTCCATAATCTTTGCGGCGGCAATGTTTTCCTTTTGCGCCACAACTTTCATCTCTGGCGTCAAAATGCCCCTTCTGGCCGCCTGCATCTGGGTTTTGAACTCTTTCATTTCTCTTTTCACCTCTTGGGGTTTCGGCATTTTTAAAAACAAAAAAATTGTTTCGGTAAAAATTGCTTTTTTCAGAATTTGAAGGTGTTTAAAAACTCGCTTTCGGTATATTCCCAAGACAATTTTTTGTCGCGCCGGGAAGCGTTGGCGGCGCATGCCGGAGAAAGTCTACCGGGAAACTGCCGCAGCGGAGCGGAAAATTAGCGGCAAAAAGGCCAAATAGAGCTTTCAAACATGCCCTGATATTATGCTAACACAAAGGAGGCGCTTTCGCAAACCCTCGCCCAAACAGCCGCGCCGCCGAAGTTTCGTCTTTCGCAGGATTGTCGCGTTTGTCGTAAAATTTCGCATCGTTTGCCACTAACGATCTTTCCTTTGCAGCAACCGCGCAGGATATTGCCGGCGCCGGCAATATCCGATACCAAAACGCGCCCCTCGGCGCGAGTCAGCGTTTCCTTTGCGGCATCGTCCGTCCGGCCTTCTATGATTTCGCCGATGGCGCGGTCTATCGCTCCGATATCTTCCGCCGCCAAGTCCTCTTTCCGTTTAAGCAGCGGGGCCTCGTCCAAAGGCGGCGGTTTCTTGCCCTTGTATTCGGCGTTTTCGCTGGGCAAGGCGGCGCAAAAAACGGCGCAAAAACGACAAAAAGTGTCAAGTTAATAAATAGTATTGTAAACCTTTGCCGTATATGTTAAAATGCAACATAGCGGATTCAGCGCGCCCCTGTTTTTGGGGCGGCGGATTATACCTTGTAAAACCGCCCGGGGCACAATGTTCGCAGCCAGTTTGCGTAAAAGGGCGCGATACGGCCGCCGCGTGGGCGCTTGCGCTTGTTTTGCCGGATTTGCCGGTTAAGGAGGAAAGATTGTTGTGGTTACAGGATTGCTGGTGCTTGATGCGTTAATTGCCGTTTTAATTATCGTAGTCGTTATATTGCAGCCCGGCAGAAGCGCCGGGCTTGGCGCGATAGACGGGGGCGCGGACGCGCTCTTTGGCGGCAAGGTGAAAGGCGTGGATCTTTTGCTTTACAAGGCTACTATGGCCTTGGCCGTGCTTTTCGGCGTGATCAACGTGCTTTTGGCTAAATTGACAATGGTTTGAGGCCAAAGGATGATTTTTTCATCCGCTTGCTGCGCCTTTCTTTCAACACCGAACGAACCCGCCCCAAGTTTTCGGCTCTGGGGCGGCGGGTTGCGAAGGGCGGCTAAGTTCGGCGTGGGCTCGGCGGGGATTTGGCCCTTGTGCTTAACGAAGTCTCGTTCAACAAGCCGGACGGCGGCATTTTGTGTTCGTCAAACTCTTATGATCAGTGAAAGGAGTCAAATCTGACTTGGAAAATCAACTTGTTTTACCTATTGTCGTAGGGTTTATGGCTTTGTTTTTTGCTTACTCGCTCGCCTCGGCGATTAGCCGCGCCAATCCCGGAAACGAACGCATGCGGGAGATAGCGGGTTACATTCATGAAGGGGCCATGGCTTTCTTAAACCGCGAATATAAGTATTTAGCGGCATTTGTCGTGATTACGGCGCTGATAATAAGCGCTTTCCTGTCGGTTTATACCGCCGTTTGTTTTGTCCTGGGGGCGATTTTTTCTGTTTTGGCCGGCTATTTTGGCATGAAAGTGGCGACCAAAGCCAATGTCCGCACGGCGGAAGCGGCTCGCCGCGATATGCCCAGCGCGCTCAAAATAGCTTTTTCCGGCGGCGCGGTCATGGGCATGTGTGTCGTTGGTTTTGGCATACTGGGCCTTGCGGTTGTGTGCTATGTGTTTAAATTTGAAATCGCCATAGTTACCGGGTTTAGCCTTGGCGCATCGTCCATCGCCCTTTTTGCCCGCGTCGGCGGCGGCATTTACACCAAGGCGGCTGACGTTGGCGCCGATCTCGTTGGCAAGGTGGAGGCGGGCATACCGGAGGACGATCCGCGTAATCCCGCCGTCATAGCGGACAACGTCGGCGACAACGTGGGCGACGTTGCCGGCATGGGTGCCGATTTATTTGAGTCTTACGTGGGCGCCATCGTTTCTGCCCTTACGCTCGGCAGCATTGTTTATGCTGACGGACATGGGATATTTTACACCTTCGCTTTGATGTGCGCCGGCATCATCGCTTCGGTTTTCGGGGTGATTGTCGCCTCAAGGAGCAAGGGCGAAAATCCGCAGGCGGCGCTCAATCTCGGCACGTACGTGGCGGGCGGCCTTACCACCGTGGCTTCGGCGTACCTAAGTTTTAAAGTGTTCGGCGGGTTCAATGCCTTTTACGCGGTTTTCGCGGGCTTGATCGTTGGCCTTTTAATTGGAAAGGTTACGGAAATATATACTTCAAGCGACTATAAGTCGGTCAAAAGGATCGCCGAACAATCCCGGACGGGGGCGGCCACGACCATTATATCCGGCTTGGCGGTTGGCATGTACTCCACGTTTTGGCCGATGTTTTTTATTTGCGTAGGCATTATAGTATCCTTTTTCTCCATGGACGGCTTGGCTGATCCGGCTAAAGGGCTTTTCGGCATAGCGCTTGCGGCGATCGGCATGTTGGCCACTACCGGCATGACGGTTGCCGTCGATGCTTACGGCCCTATTTCGGATAACGCCGGCGGCATTGCGGAAATGGCGGAATTGCCGCATGAAGTGAGGGAAATTACCGACAAACTTGATTCTGTCGGCAACACTACGGCCGCGATCGGCAAAGGCTTCGCCATAGGGTCGGCGGCGCTTACCGCGCTCGCGCTATTTTCTTCTTATGCGCAGGTTGTTGGCCTTAAAGTCATTGATATTTTAAACCCGCTGACACTGGTCGGCGTTTTCATCGGCGCTACCTTGCCGTTCCTGTTTGGGGCCATGACCATGGAATCTGTCGGCAAGGCCGCCAATCAAATGATTGACGAAGTGCGCCGGCAGTTCCGCGAAATCCCTGGACTCTTGGAAGGCAAAGGCAAGGCCGATTATTCCAAATGCGTTGAAATCTCTACTGCGGCGGCCATACATGAAATGATGCTGCCGGGCGTCATGGCTATCCTCGCGCCGCTGATCGTGGGATTTTTGTTCGGGACGGAAGCTCTCGGCGGGATGATTGGCGGCGCGGTTTCTACCGGCGTTTTGCTCGCCATATTGATGGCTAACGCCGGCGGGGCCTGGGATAACGCCAAAAAATATATTGAGTCAGGCGTTTACGGCGGCAAAGGCGGCGAAACGCACAAAGCGAGCGTGGTCGGCGACACGGTCGGCGACCCTTTCAAGGACACGTCCGGCCCGGCCATGAACATACTGATAAAATTGATGACGATAGTGTCGCTTGTTTTTGCGCCGTTGATCGGACAGTACGGCGGCATTATAACCGAGCTGCTTATCAAATGACATGTGCGCGTTTCGCGGCGCGGCCCTTTGGGCCGCGTTGTTTTTCTTTTTGCGCTTTATGCCAAAGAAAAAAGTTATAATCTTCTTAAATTAACACTATACTGGCGTTATGGACAATTCGCCGCCGTTTTGCGCCGCGCAGGGCGGCAAATTATCTCGCAAATCCGGTTCATGTTTCAATCTGAGAACAGCATTAGCTATTTTCATCATAAAATGATATAATTTTGCCGTAATGCCCCGTTGGCGGCGACTGGCGCGGAACGCGGCGGTCGCCGCCGGCAAGAAACACGTTCGGCAAAAACATTGTCGGCGCGCGGCCTTTTGGAGGGGATGAAAATGCGGGAAGAATATCCGTGGTGTTTTGGCTGCGGCCGGGACAATCCGGCCGGGCTCAAATTGGAGTTTACCCTTGAACAGGGAATATACAGCGCCGTTTTCACGCCGAGGCGCGAGCACCAGGGATATGATGGAATGGTGCACGGCGGTATAATAGCCGCTTTGCTTGACGAGGTTATGGGCGACTATGTTTATGAATTGACCGGGCAGAAAGCTTTTACCGCCAGGCTGCAACTGCGCTACCGGCAGGCTGCGCCTATCGGTCAGCCGCTGAAAGCGGAATCTTCCGTCCTCAAAAGGAAAGGGCGGCTGTATGAAATGAAAGGGGAAATTTTTCTTTCGGGCGGGTCGCTGGCCGCCGAAGCAAAAGGGAAAATCATATTGGCATGAAGAAAAACGACATTGAACGCAAATTGCTGGAATTAATGGAAAAATCAGCCTATAGGCCCATGCCGGAAGAAGAGATATTGGAAAGCCCCGAGTTTGCCGGGGCAGACTTAAAGCTGTTTTGGGCGGCCGTCAAAGAACTGCTTGACGCCGGGCGGATAGTGCGTACGCGCTTTGGCACTTACGGGTTGCCGGAAAAAATGAATTTGGTGGTTGGGTCATTATCTTTAAATAGCAAAGGCTTTGGTTTTGTCCTGCCGGAACGCAAAGAAATGGAGGACATCTTTATTGCGCCCGGCGGCCTTTCGGACGCGATGAACGGCGATCGCGTGATTGCGCGCGTCAGCGGCCGGTCACACGGCCGCAAGCCGGAAGGCGAGATCGTCAGGATACTTAAACGGGCAAACACTACCGTTGTCGGCAATTTCGTCCAACGCGGCTCTTTCGCGTTTGTTGCGCCGGATGACAAAAAGATAACGCAGGACGTTTTTATCGCGAAAAAGAATTTTGGCGGCGCCAAAGACGGGCAGAAGGTAGTGGCGGAATTCATTGTTTGGCCGCAGGATGGCAAAAACGCCGAAGGCCGCATCGTGGAGGTGCTGGGAGACCAGGGCGACAAAGGGCTTGACGTGCTCGCGATCATAAAACAGCATGGCTTGGCGACCGCTTTTCCGAAAAAAGTGCTGGAAGATGCCGATAAGGCAAATTCAGCCGTAGAGGAGACGGAGTTTGCCAAAAGGCGCGATCTCTGCGACCGCCTGATCGTAACCATTGACTCAGACGACGCCAAGGATCTGGACGACGCTGTAAGGCTGGAGGAAATAGCTGACGGAAGCTGGCTGCTAGGCGTTTATATAGCCGACGTCAGCTATTATGTGCAGGAAGATTCCCCGCTGGACAAAGAGGCGCGCGAGCGCGCTACCAGCGTGTACCTGGCCGACCGTGTCCTGCCTATGCTGCCCGAGCGCCTGAGCAATGGCCTGTGCAGCCTCAACGCCGATGAGCCGAGGCTGGCTATGGCGTGCGAGATGAAAATAAACGGGCAGGCGCAGATAACAGATTACGAATTGTTTCCTGCGGTGATAAAAGTGCGCAAGCGCCTATCGTACAGCGCGGTAAGGGAAGCGTTGCGGGAGGGGGCGCCGCCGGCGGGCATGGAACCGCGCCTTTTCGGCATGTTGCGGAAAATGGACGCTTTGAGCGCGCTCTTGCATGAAAAACGTATGGAGCGCGGCGCGGTGGATTTTGATTTTCCCGAGCAAAAGATTAGGCTGGACGCCAACGGGCGGCCAACGGAAGTAAAATTAGTCAAACGCACGGCGGCGGAAAGAATTATTGAAGAATTCATGCTTAAAGCCAACGAAACCGTGGCAAGACACCTTTTTGAACGGCGGATACCGGCAATCTACCGTGTGCACGAGCAGCCGGATGAGGAAAAGATGGCGGCGCTGGCCGGGTTGCTCGCAACCTTTGGCTTAAGGCTTACGCGTGCGAAAAAAGTTTCGCCAAGCGACTTGCAGAAAATTTTGCGCAAGATAGCGGGCAAAAGCGAGGAAAAACTCATAGCGAAGGTTATGCTGCGCTCCTTGAAACAAGCTGAGTATGGCGCGGAAAACAGCGGCCATTTTGGACTGGCTTCCAAATACTACACCCATTTCACATCGCCCATACGGCGGTATCCTGACCTTGTCATACACAGGCTGCTCAAGGAAACCCTGAAACGCAAATTGGCCGCGAAAAGGCGGGAAAAACTGGAAAAATCTCTGCCGGAAATCGCCGTTCATTCCTCCCGCCGCGAACGGGTCGCGGAAGCGGCTGAACGGGCGGTGGAGGATCTTAAAAAAGCGGAATACATGCGTGAGCATATTGGCGAGGTTTTCCCCGGACACATAAGCGGAGTTACTTCTTACGGCCTTTTTGTGGAACTGGAAAGCGGCGTGGAAGGGTTGCTGCATGTGTCCGCCCTGACGGATGACTATTATGTTTTCATTGATAGCGAATACCGTCTTGTCGGGGAAGGGTCGGGCAAGGTCTATCGGCTGGGCGATCCGATAAGCGTGGAGGTATTGCAAGCAAGCGCCGCCGGCCGGACGGTCGATTTCGTGCTGCCCGGACGTAAACTGGCGGAGCGGGATGCTGCATTGGAGCGCTTGCGCGCTTATAAAACGGCCGGCAAAAAAAATGGCGGCAAAAAAACCAAAAGCGGAGAAAAAAAAGCGGGCGCCGGCCAATCCGGCTCTGCGGCGGCAAGCAAAAAACCCGCCCAAAGAAGGCAATGACGATGAAAACGGCGGACGATATAAAAATATTGGTGGAAAACCGTAAAGCCAGGCACGACTATTTTATACACGACACCTATGAAGCGGGCATTGCGCTTACCGGCACGGAGGTAAAATCGCTGCGCGCCGGCAAGGCCAACCTGCGGGACAGCTACGCGCAAGTAGACAAAAGCGCGCAAGTGTATCTTTACAACTTGCACATAAGCCCTTATGAAGAAGGCAACCGTTTTAACCACGACCCTTTGCGGACGCGCAAGCTGTTGCTGCACCGGGCGGAAATAAACAAACTGATTGGCAAGGTAAGGGAAAAAGGGTACACGCTGGTACCGTTGAGATTGTATATGCGCCGGGGCAAGGTAAAGGTGGCGGTGGGGCTGGCTACCGGCAAAAAATTGTACGACAAGCGCAGCGATCAGGCGGAAAAAGACGCTAGGAGAGAAATTGAGAGGGCGGCCGCAGCCGTTTCCCGAAAAGGCGGCGAGAGGTAGCCTTTTCGCGCCGGGCAGGTTAGAGGCAAACATACGGTTTTTTGTTCCTTAATTTTGCTTCGCCGAGCTGAAAGAAGTATTCGGGATTGCGGCGGCGACCTATTGCGACCGGAGCAAGCGGCAAGAAGAGGTCGACCTTCGCGCAAGATCTGCGATCTTGGACAGGGCGGCCTTCCACCGAAAGAAGAAGCTCAAGGAATTGGCGAGGAGGCAAGGGGCGCGCGTCCTGTTTTTGCCGGCACATTCGCCTGACTTGAACCCCATAGAACAGGCCAGGGCAACCATGAAGCGGGAGTTGGCGGGCATTTTGCCGGGAACGGACGGCTTGGTGTCCGCCATGCCGCAATATTTTCTGCGTTACACCTTGCTTTATAATTATTGGACTGAATTGCTATGCGCCATACAATTTTACGGGCAGGTCGGCAATTAATCAGCGGTTGCTTAGATAATTAAACGAAAAACTTGTGGCCGTTTTGGTTTTTGTTGACATTTAAATTGTCTCTTATTATAATTAGCATTATATTAGCAGCAAGTAATAATACCGGGTGATGATTTGTGAAACAGGCGAAAAAAGTCCGGCGACAGGAGCTTTTGCGGGAAATCTTGCAGAACAATCCATTTTATACCGATGAACAGCTTGCCGCCGAATTGTCAGTAAGCGTACAGACAATAAGGCTTGACAGGATATGCCTCGCCATTCCGGAATTGCGCGAACGCGTGAAGGCAATGGCGGCTCGTGCCCAGGTGAAACTGAAAGCTGTTGACAGCCGCGACATAGTTGGCGAACTTATTGACATGGAGCCGGGGGCAAGCGGCATTTCGGTGATGCGCGTAAGCCCGGACATGACCGTAAGCAAAGGTGGGGCAGTCAGGGGGCACTACATGTTCGCGCAGGCCAATACGCTTGCCTTGGCCGTAATCGACGCGCCGGCGGCCCTGACGGGTGTCGCGAACATAAAATACCTGAAACCGGCCTACGGCGACGACCGGCTTGTCGCCAAAGCCCAAGTTATACGTAAGCGCGGCAATAAATATTTCATCTGGGTAAAAATCAGAAACGACGAACATGAAGTATTCAGGGCAAAATTTATAGTGCTGTCTTTGGCCGGCGGAGAGGGCAACGCAAAATGAAAATAGCGGTCGATGTTATGGGCACGGACTACGGCCCAAGCGAAATAATGCAGGGAACGATTGATGCCGTGAATGATTTTGGCTGCAAAGTAATTTTAGTTGGCGATGAAAAAGAGATCGAAAATATTCTTGACGAAAAAAAAACACACGCGCTGACGCGTTCAAAGATTTCCATCTGCCATGCCGACGAAGTCATTGACATGCATGAGTACCCGAGTGTTGCCGTACGCAAAAAAAAGAACGCTTCCGTCGTCTTGGCGACCAAACTTTTGAAAGAAGGCAAATGCCAGGCGGTCATTTCCCCCGGAAGCACGGGGGCGGCGGTTGCCGCCGCGCTTTTGGGCCTGGGGCGGATAGCCGGCATTGAGCGCCCGGTCATCGCGACGCCCATACCCAATAAAAGCGGCACAACAGTAGTCGTCGATTCCGGCGCGAATGTTGACAGCAAACCGCAGCACATGGCACAGGCGGCTATTATGGGATCGCTTTACGCCAGGCATGTGCTGCAGATAAAGAATCCGCGCGTGGGGCTGCTTAACATAGGCGAGGAAGAAACGAAGGGCAACGAACAGGCGCAAGCTACATATCCATTGCTGCGGCGGTTGAAAAGCGTCAATTTTATCGGCAACGCCGAAGGGCGGGACGTTACCAACGGCAAAGTGGATGTCGTTGTCTGCGACGGTTTTGTCGGCAATATCCTGTTGAAATTCGCCGAAGGGCTGGCGGTCGTCATTATGCAGCTTTTACGGGAGACAATAAAGCGGGGCGGAATTTTGACCAAAATAGCGGCTCTGCTGATGTTCCCGGCCTTGCGTGCGCTCAGGAAAAAAATTGACGTTGCCGAATATGGCGGCGCTCCCTTGCTTGGCGTCAACGGCACTTTCATAATATGCCACGGCAGCTCTAAGGCGCGTGACATTCGCAACGCCGTGAGAGTGGCTATTGAATTTAACAACAACAATCTCCTCGAACATATAAAAACAGCCATCGTGGAGGCGAAAGAAGCATAATATGCGACAATTCAAACAAGCCGGGGTGCTTGGCGTTGCCTACAGCGTTCCCGATAACGTCCTGACAAATCAGGATCTTGAAAAAATGGTTGACACCAGCGACAAATGGATTACGGAACGTACAGGCATAAAAGAACGGCGCATAGCGGCCCCCGGCCAAGCGACTTCGGACATGTCTCTTGCCGCCGGCCAAAAGGCGCTGGACAGGGCCGGCGTAAAAGCGGACGAGATTGACCTGGTGATAGTATGTACCCTTTCGCCTGACACGCTCTTTCCTTCCACCGCTTGTATTGTGCAGTACAGGATCGGCGCCGTAAACGCGGGCGCGTTTGATTTGTCGGCAGGCTGTTCAGGTTTTGTGTACGGCCTTTCGGTTGCCTGTCAGATGGTAAACGCCGGCGCGCACAAAAAAATCCTTGTAATCGGCGCGGAAACCCTTTCCAGGATATTAAACTGGAAAGACCGCAATACCTGTGTCCTTTTCGCCGACGGCGCGGGGGCGGCCGTTATCGGCGAGGCGCCTGACGGCTATGGTTACATTAACAGCGTAATTGGTTCCGATGGGGCGGGCGGCAATTTTATAAAAATGCCGGCAGGCGGGTCGCGTATGCCCGCCACGGCGGAAACGGTCGCCAACAATCTTCACGCTATACATATGGACGGGAGCGAAGTATTTAAATTTGCTTCGCGCATTGTGCCGAAAGTAGCATTTGACGTACTCAAAGGGACGGGTATCGCGGTCGGCGACATTGATATCGTCATACCGCACCAGGCGAACGGCCGCATAATAAAATCAGCGGCCAAAAGGCTGGGGCTTCCGATAGAAAAATTTTATGTAAATGTCGAAAGATACGGCAATACTTCCGCCGCTTCCGTGCCGATAGCGCTGGCCGAGGCGTGGGAGAACGGCCTTGTCCATAAAGGAAACAATGTTTTGCTGATTGGCTTTGGCACCGGGCTGACCTGGGCGGGTTGCCTCCTCAAATGGTCTATTGAAGGCAACCTCTGATAATGCACGGCGGCACTGCCGCGAACATTTTCCCGTTTGGGGCAGGGGCTTCGCCTTATATCGCAAATTCGGCGCCCGCCTTCGCAGAGGATGCAGGCAGTAGCTTTTTGTGCGTCTGTGGCGGCGGAAACTGTTGCCGTTATGCCGGGCGAAAAAGTCTTTCGACGCAGTGCCCCGCAAGCGGGATTGTTGGGTGTTTCCTTAACCGAGTGTTTAATCAGGAAGGAAGTAATGCTAAGTGTATGAAAACCGCGTCTGCAAACTTTTTGAAATAAAATATCCCATTGTCCAGGGCGGTATGGCTTGGGTAGCGACAAGCGAACTGGCGGCCGCCGTTTCCAATGCCGGCGGGCTGGGGATCATCGGTGCCGGGCATATGCCGGCGGCGGTCTTGCGCGAGGAAATACAAAAAGCCAAAAAGCTGACATTGAAACCGTTCGGCGTTAACATTATGTTGCGTTCTCCTTTTGTGAAAGATGTAATGCAAGTGGTACTGGCAGAAAAAGTAAAAGTTATTACGACAGGCGCCGGCAATCCGGCTGAATACATTCCCGCCCTCAAAAAAATCGGAACAAAAGTCGTGCCGGTTGTGGCGTCCGTCGCCTTGGCGACCCGGCTCGCGCGTTCGGGGGTGGATGCCCTGATTGCTGAAGGCCATGAAAGCGGGGGGCATATCGGGACGGTAACTACTATGTGCCTGATACCGCAGGTAGTGGACGCCGTGGACATCCCGGTTATCGCCGCTGGAGGCATAAGCGACGCGCGCGGCTTGGCGGCGGCATTGTGCCTCGGCGCGGAGGGCGTACAGATCGGCACTCGCTTTGTCGCATCCGATGAATGTATCGCGCATGAAAACTATAAGAAAGCCATTCTCAAGGCCAAAGACCGGACGTCGGTCATTACGGGGACAAGCACGGGCCATCCGGTCAGGGTACTGGAAAACATGCTGACAAGAAAATTCGCCGAAATGGAAAAAGCCGGCGTCAACGCGGAAGAATTGGAAACCTTTGGCGCCGGCAAGCTGAAAGCTGCGGCCCGCGACGGCGATGTGCTGTTTGGTTCGGTCATGGCCGGCCAGTCGTCCGGGATGGTAAAAGAAATAAAAAGCGTGCGCGAAATAATACAAAACATGATTGTTGCCCTGCCGCGCGTATTCGAGGACGGCAGCAAATTCAACGGCAATTTGAAAGGAAAAGAAAAATGTCTTTAGCGTTTATCTTCCCGGGGCAGGGCGCACAATACGCCGGCATGGGAAAGGATGTTTACGATAGCTTCTCCGCCGCGCGCGAAATATTTGCGCAAGCGGACGAGGCTCTTGGGTTTGCTGTAAGCGAACTTTGTTTCAAGGGGCCGGAAGAAGAGTTGCGTTTGACCGTCAATACCCAGCCGGCTATTTTGACCGTAAGCGCCGCCTTGTGTGCCGTTTTGAACGAAAAGGGCGTCAGGCCGGACATGGCCGCCGGGCACAGCCTTGGTGAATATTCCGCGCTGGTGGCGGCCGGCGTTATAAGTTTTGCCGACGCGGCGCGGGTTGTCCGCGAGCGCGGCCGGCTGATGCAGGAAGCCGTTCCCGTTGGCGATGGCGCTATGGCGGCGGTAATGGGCATGACGGAGAATAAAATCGTCGAGATCTGCCGGACGCTGGAAAAAGCCGGGCACATAGTGCAGGCGGTAAATTTTAACTGCCCGGGGCAAGTGGTTATCGCGGGCGCGGCCAAAGCGGTGAAGCGCGCGATTGAGCTGCTTAAAGAAAATGGTGCGAAAAGGGTGTCGTTGCTTCCGGTCAGCGCGCCTTTTCATAGTACGTTGCTTTTGCCGGCGGCGGAAAAGCTCGGTGAATTTTTAAACGAAATTGAGTTCAGCGACGCCCGGATACCTGTTTACTCCAATGTAACAGGCCAGGCGGCGACCGATAAAGACGAAATCAAGGCCCTGCTGATAAAACAGGCGGCAAGCCCGGTGCTATGGGCAAGCCTTACGCGGGCTATGGCCGAAAGCGGCGTTGAAACCTTTGTGGAAGTGGGGCCGGGGAAAGCACTTTGCGGCTTTACCCGGAAAATAGTCCCCGGAGTTTTGGCGGCCAGTGTATCTGACGTACAAAGCCTGGAAAAATTTCTCGTACCTTAAGGAGGCGGATGCGGATGTTATTGGAAGGCAAGACGGCTCTCGTTACCGGCGGCTCGCGCGGCATAGGGCGCGCCTGCGCCATACTGCTGGCGAAAGAAGGCGCTGAAGTCGCGGTAAACTATGCCGGCAACCATAACGCGGCGCAAGAAACTTGTGAGATTATCAGATCCTTCGGGCGCAGAGCGATAGCCGTCCAGGCCAACGTCGCGGACGGCGCGCAGGTTGCGGAGATGATCGGGGCGATATTGCGGGAGTTTTCCCGTATTGACATTTTGGTGAACAACGCGGGAATAACAAAAGACAACATACTTATGCGCATGAAAGACGAAGAATGGGAGGCGGTCATAGAAACAAACCTTACGGGCATGTATAATTGCACCAAAGCGGCAACAAAACTTATGTTGAAACAAAAATACGGCCGCATTGTCAATATGACCTCGGTCGTCGGAGTAAACGGCAACGCCGGCCAGGCCAATTACGCGGCGGCCAAGGCGGGAGTTATCGGGTTTACCAAAGCGGTAGCCAAAGAACTGGCTTCGCGCAACATTACGGCGAACGCCGTTGCGCCCGGTTTTATCCAAACGGACATGACAGCGGCTCTTTCGGAAAAAAACAAAGAAGAAATAGCAAAAACAATCCCCCTCGGCGTATTGGGGCAGGCGGAGGACGTGGCGCAAGCGGTCTTGTTTTTAATAACGGCAAAATACATTACAGGCCAAACTTTACATGTTGATGGCGGCATGGTAATGTAATATCATATAATCCATATTCAGCCTGCAGAACGAGCTTTGGAAGGGGGTGAAATTATGAACACTTTTGATAAAGTTAAAGAAATCACAGTGGAACAACTTAGCGTGGACGCCGGGGAAGTTACTATGGACTCTACTTTTATTGATGATTTGGGCGCGGATTCCCTGGACATTGTCGAACTCATTATGGCCTTCGAGGAAGAATTCAATATTGAGATTCCGGACGAAACCGCTGAGAAAATTCGTACCGTGCGCGATGCGGTCGAGTTGATCGACAAAGAAAAGCAGGCATAATGCGCGGCGACGATGCGCTGATTTCAAGAAAGTCCCGTTAAATCGGGACTTTCTTGAAGGTGATTTTATCAAATGGAGGAGTTTTGGGTGAAACTTCCTGCGCTTAAAATAGGCAATCTGGTGGCGTCCATTCCCATTATTCAGGGAGGCATGGCGATAAGATTGTCTACGGCGCGTTTAGCCGCCGCTGTTGCGCGCGAGGGCGGCATAGGGCTCATCGCCGCTTCTGGGATGGCTTTTGACGAACTTAGGAAAGAAATCCGGCTGGCCCGCCGGCTGACGGAAAACAAGGGCATAATCGGCATAAACGCTATGGTGGCCGCCAAGGAATTTCTGGGTCTTTTGCATACGGCCATCAGTGAGGGCATTGACCTCATTGTCGCTGGCGCGGGTTTTTCGCGGGATATGTTTGCCATAGGCAAAAAATCCGATACGCCGATTGTACCGATAGTATCCACGGCAAAGCTGGCGAAAATATCCCAGAGCCTTGGCGCGGCGGCGGTGGTGGTGGAAGGCAAAGAAGCCGGCGGCCATTTGGGGACGGATCTTTCCATGCGCAAGATTCTGCCCGAAGTCAAAGAAAGCGTTAACATACCGATTATTGCCGCCGGAGGGGTCATAACCGGCCAGGATATAGTTGACACGCTCAGATTGGGCGCCGACGGCGTACAGATGGGCAGCAGGTTTGCGGCCAGTTGCGAAGCCAACGGCGCTCCTGCCTTAAAAGAATTTTATCTGAAAGTAAAACCCGAAGACGTTGTGCTCATAGACAGCCCTGTGGGGTATCCGGGGCGCGCCGTGAAAAATCCGTTTGCCGTGAAAGCCCTTGCCGGCAGCGCGCCGAAGCCGGTTGTTTGCGATTCCTGCCTGAAAAGCTGCACAAGAAGTTTTTGCATAATAAGGGCCCTGACCCGCGCGCAACAGGGAGACGTGGATACGGGGCTGGTGTTCACGGGGGAGAGAATGAGCGAAATAAAAGAAATATTGCCGGTAAGAGAAATTTTCTTCCGTTTGTTGCGCGAAGTGGAAACTATAATAGTGTGAGGTGCTTTTTTTGAATAGACGAGTTGTCGTTACAGGCTTGGGCGCAATCACGCCGATCGGCATAGGCAGGGAAGAATTTTGGGCATCGTTGGTGGAAGGCCGCTCCGGGATAGCCACTATAACCTCGTTTGATTCCAGCGCCATAAACTGCCATATAGCGGGCGAAATAAAAGATTTTGAGCCAAGCAATTACATAGACAAAAAAGAAGCGAAAAGAATGGACAGATTTACCCATTTTGCCGTCGCGGCGGCAAAGCTCGCTTTTGAAGATTCCCGTATCAATCTGGAAAAAGAAGACAAAGACAGGATAGGGACGTGCGTAGGCACAGGGATTGGCGGCGTCGACACCTTGCAAGGGCAATTCAAAGTGCTTTTTGAAAAAGGGCCTGACCGTATCAGCCCGTTTTTTGTCCCCATGATGATCGGCAATATGGCGGCAGGGCAAATATCCATTATGTTCGGGCTGAAAGGCGTGAATACTTGTGTGGTAACGGCCTGTGCGACCGGGACGAACTGCATCGGCGATTCCTTCCGCATTATTGCGCGCGGCGGAGCTGACGTCATGGTGGCCGGCGGCACGGAAGCCGCCATTTCGCCGATAGCCGTCGGCGGGTTCGCGTCCATGAAGGCGCTGTCCACCAGAAACGGCGAGCCGGACAAGGCTTCCCGTCCGTTTGACCGTGACCGCGACGGCTTTGTGATGGGCGAAGGCTCGGGGATAGTCATACTGGAAGAACTCGGTCGCGCCCTGCGCCGGGGCGCGGACATCTACGCGGAAATAATCGGTTACGGCGAGAACGCCGATGCCTATCATGTAACGGCGCCAGCGCCCGGCGGGCTGCAAGCGGCGAAATGTATGCGGGCGGCGCTGGACGACGCCGGCATTCCGCCGGAGGAAGTTGATTATATAAACGCGCACGGCACGTCGACACCGATGAACGATTTGAACGAAACAAACGCCATCAAGGAAGTTTTTGGCGGCCACGCGAAAAAATTGGCCGTAAGCTCGATAAAATCCATGACCGGCCATCTTTTGGGGGCATCTGGCGGCATAGAAGCCATAGCGACGGCGCTTACGCTGAAAAACGATATTATCCCCCCCACCATAAATTATGAAAACCGGGACGGGGAGATGGATTTGGATTACGTTCCCAATGTGGCCAGAAAGAAAAAAGTCAACTGCGCCCTTTCCAATTCCTTCGGATTTGGCGGGCATAATGCCACGCTTATTTTTAAAAAATATCAATAAAAAAGAGAAATTGAAGCAACTATGGGAAAAAAAGCGGAACGCAACGCCCTGTTAGAGCAGCTTTGCCAAAAACTCAATATAAAACCGCGACATATTGGCATCCTTGACCAGGCGCTTACGCATACGTCGTTTGCGCACGAAGCGAAAACAAATCCCAAACCGGGGGACAATGAGCGGCTGGAATTTTTGGGCGACGCTGTTTTGAGTATGGCGGTGTGCACCTATATTTACAACAAATTTCCAGACATGCCGGAAGGCGAGATGACCAGGATGCGCTCGAAAGTCGTGTGCGAGTCGGCCTTGGCCGGTTACGCGCGGGCACTCGCGCTTGGCGATTACATACTTTTGGGCAAAGGCGAAGAAGCCTCCGGCGGCAAAAACCGCAGTTCCATCCTGGCGGACGCCTTGGAGGCGGTCATTGGCGCCTGTTACATTGATTGCGGCTGGAAAGCGGCGAGCAAGCTGGCCGTCTCCCTTACGCGGCAGGAATTGGATTCGCCCGGCATTGCTGAAGATAAATACGACTTTAAAACGAGATTGCAGGAAATGGTGCAAAAAGACAATAATTCGTCCGTCAGCTATCTTTTGCTTTCTGAGTCCGGGCCGGGGCACAACAAAGTTTTTGAAATGGCGGTTCTTGTTAACAACAAACTTGTCGCTTCGGCCGAAGGCTCATCCAAAAAAGAGGCTGAACAGGCGGCGGCAAAGCTGGCGCTGTCTGAAATGGACGGCCCGGCGTTGCTTCCCGGCTAAAATCGCGGCGTCTTTGCGGCGTTATTGGCATTATTCATCCGCCAATTAAACATTGCGCAAGGATCATGCGTACATTGCGCGTTTATGAAAGCCCATAGATCTGCTATACGCAAAATGCGCGTTGTGCGACTGTCACTTCAACAGTTGCCTGTTTCGCCCCGAAAAGGGACGGATAACCGGGGGTAGTCATGCCGCATATTATTCCGGTCTTTATAAATCATGCCGGCTGTCCGCACAGATGCGCCTTCTGCAACCAGCGCGCCATAAACCGGCGGGCGGGGTTTTCTTTGCCTGCGGTTCGCGCTCAAATCGCGGAAGGGTTAAAATGGCGGCCGGGCGGCGAGGGAAAAGAAATAGCTTTCTACGGCGGCTCGTTTACAGGGTTGCCGGAAGAAACCCAAGAAAATTTGCTGGGGATTGCGCAAAACTTGCGGCGCGAAGGCAAAATTGATACAATACGCCTGTCCACGCGGCCTGATTATATTGACAAAAAAGTCGTGCGCAGGCTTTTGGCGCATGAAGTCGACTTGGTGGAAATAGGGGCCCAATCTTTGGACGATCGGGTGCTTGCTCTCGCCCGGCGCGGACATGACGCGCAGAGCGTAATGGACGCGGCGCGCCTTTTGCGCGCCGCCGGACTTAAAACCGGCCTGCAATTGATGGTTGGCTTGCCGGGGCAGACTTGGCGCAGCATTGCCGAGACGGTCGAAAAAGTCATAGAAATAAAACCGGACACGGTTAGGATATACCCTTTGCTCATTTTGGCCGGCACGGAATTTGCCGCCGCATGGGCAAAAGGATGCCTTGAAGCGATGGAACTGGAGACGGCGGTCGAAGAAGCCGCTTACATTACGGACAAAGTTACCGGCCACGGCATAAAGGTTATCAGGACTGGACTGCAGGACGATGCTGGCTTGCGGGAACAGGGAGCTATTTTGGCCGGGCCATACCATCCGGCTTTCGGCGAACTTGTCGCTGCCCGCCGCTGCCGTAAAGCCATGGAAACGATATTGGCGGGGCGCGGGGGCAAAGGGGAGGCCGTCTTTAACGTGCCGGCGCGCTATTTATCCCAGGCGCTTGGGCATAAAAAAAGCAACATGGCCTATTTCAAACAACATTATCCGCAAATTGCCGTAACTTTTGAAAAAACGGAGTGCGAAAACATCCAGCTGAAAGAATTTCACCGTGAATGACAACCGCTGGCACATAAAAAAGATTTGCGCCTGTTGATTTTATTCGCGTACCGGGCGGTTGGTTCGGGGCATCATCGTAATATTGGCCGTGCGGGGTTTTGCGGGCAGGTTGCGCCTGTTGTTCAAACGCGCAGGGCGGCCGGCATATTCGCCTGACTTGAACCCTATAGAAAAGATCTGGGCAAACATGAAGCGGGAGTTGGCTGACATTTTGTCGATGAAGGACGACGTAGTGACCGCCGTATCGCAATATTTTTTGCGTTGTACCTGACTTTATAATTATCAGACTGAATTACTATATATCTGTTTTTATGAATTTATTCTTTTGTCGATAGCGAAAATCATATTTTTCAAGCGGGTTATGAACTCTGTCTCTTTTTCTTCGCCTATGTCCCATTTAATGGTATTGTGTTGCGTAACATCAAAATGTCGATTGTCAAAATCACTTGTGTGGCAGGTCATTATAACCTCTTTACCCAATGCTTTGGCATAGCCCGCCTCAAAATAAACGCCTGGCTTTTGAAATGTTAAATCAGCAACTACGAAAGCCGCTGACTCAATATCATTTATGATTTCAGTCATTATGTAATTTGTATGCTGCTTATCTTTGACGATTACGGGGATGTACTCTGTGCCTTGAAAAGCTTGTTTTATGCAATGCTCCGCTCTGTCAATAATGTACTGTTGCTTTTCTTTTTCTTCTTTAGTGCCTGCATCTTTATTTGGCGAAAAAGCCATTGCTACAAAGACATTCCAGCTTTTCCGGGAAAACTTTTCAATTTTCTTCCAGCCTTTTAAAGCAAAAGTTATTTCTTCTTGGTTGGATGGAGATTGGAAGTCAATATACCCCTTTTTTTTAAGCATGTTAGTCATTGCTTTGGCTTCTTGGGAAATTTCATTTTCGCCAGAATTGGCAGGCATATAAAAATAGCAGTAGTTATACGCATCTGCTTTGTGATAGGCGGGCATGTAAGTGTTAAAAGTTTCAATTTCGGTGGCTAAAAGCGCCATTACCATGTCAATACGCTTGCTCATTGTCAACGGATAATACTTTCTGATTTCATCTATGTGATATAGATTTTCCTCATTGCGTTTTTTACTGGCTATTATTTTAGGAGCTATATGTGTATCTTTGTTTTTATGATTTTTTAATATTACGCGTAAAAAATAAAATATAGCTGAACGCAATTTTATGCGCTCAATTTTTTTACCTTCATCAGTGTTTTCCGAATTTTTTAGAATTTCAGTTGCTAAATATTCCAAATAAAACATCCCGCAAAGCGGACATTTATGTTCAGATCCACTTTTTTTCGATAGAAACCAGCTCAATTTGCTGCCACATATAGGACAAGGCTTCTCTGTTGACGGCATTACAAGCACCTCCGTTTTTTTGAGTTGCTATCAAATTGAAAATTATCCCATACACAATATGCTGACTGCTCATCGTGCCTTAATCATTGTTCTTTTTGCCTGCTTCCTCAATGACATCCCCAAGCAGTCGCGAAAAATCAACGGCAGTCTTTTTTGTTATAACAGATTTTCCTGTATCTGTTTCAATTTCCTTGCGGGCGTTTCCGGCTATCTGCCCGCCGCGGCGAAACCGTAGAAACCATCCAAGCCATTGACCTGGATAGCTATGTCCGCGAAAACAACCTGCCGCGCGTCGATTTTATAAAAGCGGATATTGAAGGGGCGGAACGGCAAATGCTCAAAGGCGCACGAAATGTCTTGAAAGAGTTTTCCCCTAAACTGGCGGTTTGCACCTATCACTTGCCGGACGACCCGCAGGTACTGCGCGATTTGATTTTAGAAGCCAACCCACGTTACCGCGTTGAGCAAAAATATAAAAAAATATACGCTTATGTTCCGCGTTGCTAAAATACAAACGCACAAGAAAACGGCTGCCTGACCGCAGATTTACTCATGGTCGTGACAGCCGTTTTATTGCATGGCGCAACAACTACTTTTTTGGCTCGTCCGGCGGTTGTTCCCCGGTTATCTTCAATACCTCGATCCATTCCTTGACTACTGCTTCGGGTATTGTGTAAGTGGCGTTGCCGCGCGGCGAAAAATTCACCCTGACGATAAGCTCCTGGCCTTTTTCAATGGCAACGGTGGTCATATCCGGCAATTCCTTGGGGCCGGTGCGGGCGGTAGGCGCCCTGGACAAGCCTATGCCGCCGATCATGACGGGAGAGAGCGGCAGGGCGTTTATATAGCGCTCCGAAACTTTTATGTCGAACGTGTCGCCGAGCGTCGCATTGTCTTGCAACGTGAAATTGAGCAGGAAATAAGTGTCCGTCTCAAATTTTTTAGCGGCAGTTGCGATGCGCAGCGGCTTAATCGTCCTGACCAGCGCTATCGAATGCATATTGCGGCTGTCATCGGAAAACATGTACTTGCTCGTATAAGTTATCGCGCCGGAGAAAGGTTCCGCCGTTCTCTCGATTTCAGCCGAAGCGATGCCGCAGGCCGAAAGGGCGAAAACAAGCGCAAAGATTAAGAAAAATTTTTTCACAACATAATTCCCCCCGTCTCTTTTTGAAAAGATTGCGGGTTGGTTCAGCGATCGAAGGTGTCCCGCAAAACCGCGCCCGTATTGGCCGACATAACCAAATGCGCGTAACGCGCTAAGTAACCGCTTTTTATTTTGGCCGGCGGCTTTGTCCAGGCTAAGCGGCGGCGGGCAATGTCCTCTTCGCTGAGCCTGGCCGATAGCTTGCGGTTGGGTATGTCGATCTCTATTATATCGCCGTCTTGCAAAAGGCCGATTACGCCGCCTTCCATCGCCTCTGGCGACACATGGCCTATGCAGGCGCCGCGCGTCGCGCCGGAGAAACGCCCGTCGGTCAAAAGCGCGACTTCCTTGCCCATGCCCATGCCGGAAAGGACGGAGGTAGGATTGAGCATCTCGCGCATGCCCGGCCCGCCCTTCGGCCCTTCATAGCGGATAACCACCACATCGCCTTTTTTTATTTTTTTGCCGAGGATCGCCTCTATCGCGGCATCCTCGGAATCGTATACCCGCGCCGGGCCGGTATGGGAAAGCATCTCCGGGTCAACGGCGCTTTCTTTCACCACCGCGCCGTCGGCGGCCAGATTGCCGCGCAGTATGGCGATCCCGCCAGTAGGCCGGTAGGGATTGTCAATGGGATGTATTACTTCATGGTCGAGATTTTCGGCATCTTTTAAATTTTCTCCGATTTTTTTGCCGGTAACGGTAATGCAGCCGGTATTTATCAGCTTTTTCTTGGACAGTTCTTTCATGACCGCCTGTATGCCGCCGGCCTCGTCAAGTTCCTGCACGAAATGTTTGCCGCCGGGGCTGAGCGAAGCCAGATAAGGCGTTTGGCGCGCTATCTGATCGAATAGGGAAAGCGGCAGTTCGATTCCCGCCTCATGCGCTATTGCCGGCAGATGCAGCGCGGTGTTGGTGGAACCGCCGACCGCCATGTCGACGGCTATGGCGTTCCTGAAAGCATCCGGCGTCATAATGTCGCGCGGGCGGATGTTTTCCCGCAAAAGAAACATGATCTGCTGGCCGGCCCGGCGCGAAAGCGCCGTGCGCATACCGGTATAGGCGGCGGGAATGGTGCCGTTGCCGGGAAGGGCCATGCCTATAGCTTCCGACAGGCAGTTCATGGTATTGGCCGTGTACATGCCGGCGCAGGAACCGCAGGTAGGGCAGGCGGCCTTTTCCACGGCGGTCAGCTCAGCTTCGCTGATTAGCCCGGCCTCGAAACGGCCGGCCGCTTCAAAGGCGTTGCTTATGCCGATGTTTTGCTTGTTGAGCCGGCCGGCGAGCATAGGGCCGCCGCTGGCGATTATGGCTGGAATATTCAGCCTGGCCGCCGCCATGAGCATACCGGGGACGATCTTGTCGCAGTTGGGGATCAGCACCAGCGCATCGAAACGGTGCCCACAGGCGACCGCCTCTATGCTGTCGGCGACCAATTCGCGGCTGGCCAGCGAGTACTTCATGCCATCGTGCCCCATTACCACCCCGTCGCAGACTCCGATGGCGGGAAATTCCATAGGCACGCCGCCGCCTGCCCAGATGCCTTCCTTGACCGCCTTGGCGATCTGGTCCAGATGAAGGTGCCCGGGGATTATCTCGTTTTGCGCGTTGACAACGCCAATCAGCGGTTTGTCAAAATCTTCCTCGGTAAAGCCCAAAGAATAAAATATTGAACGGTGGGCGGCTCGGGTGGAGCCTTTTTTTACATCGTCGGAACGTCTCAAAATAAAACCTCTCTTTAATCAAGCATTATTGGTCTATGTATCTTGTGGAGTAAGGCAAAAGATTTTTTCGCAGGGCATAGCGGCAAAAGCTGTTGCCGCCGTAGGTGCGCAAAAACATACTGGCGGCTGTCTCCTGCGAGGGCAAGGCAAAAGCCCGGCCGGCGCCCGGGCGAAAAAACATTCGGCGCCGCGCCGCAATCAGTTATTGGAGGGTTTCCTACAGTTTTCCTTATTATAATATAATTATAACATAACACGCAAGCGGCAAACTAAAAAGGGCGGCGGACAGGCTTTCGATATTTTGCTTATTCGGCCGCCGCGTATTGAACAGGGGGCAAAATTTGTGGTAAAATAAACAAATCAACAAACAGTCGGGAGGCGAATTTAATGTTGACAGGCGCGCCGCGCGGCACGAAAGACATTTTGCCGCAGGCAGCGGGACGCTGGCAATATCTGGAAAATACTGTCCGCGCCGTGTGCTGTTGCTACGGCTATGAAGAAATCCGCACGCCGGTTTTTGAGCATACGGAACTCTTCCTGCGCGGCATTGGCGATACGACCGATATAGTGGAAAAGGAAATGTACACTTTTGCCGACAGGGGCGGCCGCAGCCTCACCCTGCGGCCGGAAAACACGGCGGCGGTTGCCCGCGCCTATGTTGAGAACAAACTTTACGCGGACAATCCGCTTTGCAAAGTGTATTACATCGGGCCGATGTTTCGCTATGACCGGCCGCAGGCCGGTCGGTTCCGGCAATTTCATCAGTTTGGCGCGGAAGCGGTGGGACTGCCGGGCCCTGACGTTGACGCTGAACTCATCCTGCTGGCGGCCGCCTTTTTGCGCAAGCTGGGGCTTAAAGATCTGAAACTTCTTTTAAACTCGG
>JAISLQ010000001.1 GCA_031290885.1 Acidaminococcales bacterium | reverse complement strand
GAACGACGGCGAACTGGAGGTAACCGACCTTGCCGCCGGGCGGGACGTGAAAGTTACCCATGCGGGAGAGGAGGACATCGTCATCGGCGAGCTGACCGCCGCACGCGACGCCGCCATACAGGCGGCGAACGGCAACATCAGCGTTACCGAGGCGAAGGTGGGCAACGACCTTAAACTTGCCACTACCGTAACGGGCAACATCGAAGTGCTGAACGACTTTTATGTGGGACACGACGCCGCCCTGACTACGGCCACCGGCGACATCGACGTGCTGGACGCCATAGCCGGCCACAACCTCCGTCTGGTTACCGACACCGGCGACATTAATGTCGAGACCATCGCGGCCGGCAATGACATGTACATCAATATTTCAACGCGGGGCGACCTGACTGCGGGCGACCCGACGTTGGACAATCCGGACGTATTCTTTGACGGGCTGCTGTCGGCTGGATGGGATATTAATATTGACGTGCCGCACGGCAATGTTACGGTCGACCACATGTACGCCGGAAACAATATCGATGTTAGCATGCGCGACGGCGATTTCCTGTCATATTATATTTTGGTTGACGAGCTTAATCTTTCCAGCAGCATAACGGTGCACAACGCAGGCGATGGCAAGATTGATGCCGAGTACGTCAGGGTAGGGAGAAACGCCACGCTCCAAACTATTGGCGGAGACATTTGGACTACCGATATGGTAGCCGACAATGGAGATATTGACCTGATAACGGTTACCGGCAGCATTCATATAAAAGACCAGATATGGGCCGGCGGCAACGATTACATTTACGTGGGCATAGGCGATATCGACGACCTTGCTGTGGATGGAAAAATCAGTGACTACGCAGGAAGCATAGTTTTAAAGACGGGAAGCGGCAGCATAAAGTTATCGTCATTGAAAGGCTACCAGAACGTAACCTTGGAAAGCATTTCCAAGGGAGTTCTTTCTAACAAAGGCGACATAGATGTAGGGACGGTAACCGCCGAAAACGGCAACATTGTCCTGACGGCTCACGACGGTTTCGTCCACGCGGGGACCTTGGACGCGGAAAACGGCGGCGTTACCCTGGAAGCTTTGGGCGAGAGTTCGGATATAGACCCCAAAGACATTGACGTGAAAAACATCATCGCCGCCAAAGACGTAAAAGCTGCCGCAGAGGACGGCAATATAACCGTCGTCAACGTAACGGGGACGGATCTTTGGTTCGGCATCGCAGAAAACGGGCGCACGGTCGATATAGACAATGCCGTTGCCCACAAATCCCTTTTCGCCCAGGGCGAATTCATAGACATTGCCAAGCTAACCCACGCCCCCGCCGCCGGCGATGGCGACTATTTCCAGTTCCATTTGCGCGGCGCGGGCGGCAGCCAGGCCATGAAGAAGGTTGCCGCCAACGTGGATTCCCCGATTGGCGTACAGCTTGACCAATTGTGGACGGAGACCGGCGAGATCAACGTCAGCAGCGAATATTTCCGCGTCATGGATGCTTACGCGAAGGACAAGGCTTATTTGCGCAACAGCCGTTACCGGATGACACTGTTCGGCCGCAACCCCGTACCGGACGACGCCGACATCCAGATCTATTTCGCCCCCTCGCCGGGCAATCCTTTCGGCCATGTTTCCTTCCAGAACGAGTTCTCCTACCTCGGCCTGGAAAACTATAAAATCCTGCACGCCAAAGACGGAGTGGTCAACGTCGTTACCAACCAGAGAAGCCTGCTGGACGACACGGCCATCGCCATCGCGGCGGACGGGAAGCTGTCCGGGCGCGGCTACGCCGGCGGCTGGCTGGCCGATTCGGTCCATGATTACGGGCGCTATCTGAGCCTGTCTTACGACAGCCTTGACGTGCTGCCGCTGGACGGCATTTACCGGGGCGGGTACAAACTGCGGCTGGGCAATCGGGAAGGCGCCAATGTCTTGTATTTTGACGATGCTTCGGAGCGGCAAAACTGGCAAATCCTGGACGAAAAGAGGAAGATGCTTTGAAAGGGCAAGCCGCCGCGACTTTATTCTTATGCTGCCTGCCGCTTGCCATGGCCGCCGCCGCCCCCGTTCCCGGCGACGATACCTACAGCCGCCCCATAAGCGAAATAGACCGCTCCTTGCCGGCCTTGGAGCGCGAACAGACGGCGGAAGAGCTGCGGCGCGAGTCGCGGCGGGTAGACCGGGAAGAAAAGCAAAAAAAGGGGGATGCGGCGGCCAAAGCGGCCCAAGGGCAGGAGCTGTCCGTATTTCTCCGCAAGGTGGAGTTTACCGCTTCCAAGGTGCTGACCGCCGAAGAACTGGCCGCCATAACGCAAAAATACGAGCAAAAGGAAATCGGCGCGCAGGGGCTTTACGGCATTGTCGAAGAAATCAACGCCCTTTACCGGGAGCGCGGCTACCTGACGGCCATGGCCCTTTTGCCGCAGCAGGAAATCAAGGACGGCGTGGTGAAAATCATCCTGCTCGAAGGCGTGGTGGGCGAGGTGGAACTGGCCGGGGCGCGTTCCACCAAGGCGTCTTATATCTTAAAGCGCGTGCGGATACCCAAAGGGGTCATCCTGGACTTTAAGGAACTGGACAAACAGTTGCAATGGTTCAACGGCACTAACGACGTCAAGCTTTATATTGAGCTGCGCGCCGGCCGACAGCCGGGCACGACGGATTTCTTCCTGACGGCGCGCGAGCCGGAAAAGGTCGCGGGCATAGTGTTCGCCGACAACGCCGGCAACAAAAGCACTGGCGAGGCGCGGATAGGGCTGGGGTTCTCGGACAGCAGCCTGACCGGGTCGCGGGACGCTTTGAGCATGGCCGTTCTGTTTTCTTCCGATTCTTACACCGGCATGGCAAATTACACTTTGCCCGTTACGCGGCGGGGCGGCAAGGTAACGGCCTATTACAACCGCAGCAAGCTCAAGATTACGGAAGACGACGTGAACAGTTTGAACATCAGGGGCAGTTCCTCGACTTTCGGCCTGACCTATACCCATCCCCTGATCATCAGGTCAAGGCTGCGGCAGGAACTTATATTTGACGCGCAAAGCCAGTCGTCCCGCACCAGCGTCTTGGGCGTCAATTTCGCGGACAGCCGGGAAAAGCGGCTGTCCTTGGGCATGGCCGTTACAAGGTACAAACCGGGGGAGGTTTTTTATCTCAAGCCGTCCATCGTTTACGGGTCTTACGACAATCGCGTTTGGCAGGAAAACCGCAAGGTAAAAAAGTTTGCCCTCGACGTTTTCTGGCAAAGGCAAACCCGCTCCAATGTAATCTACAGCGCCAGGCTGAACGGCCAATGGTCCTTCGACAAGTTCCTGCCCGCCGCCGACCAGTTTTACCTTGGCGGGCTCTACAGCGTGCGCGGCTACGAGGAGAACGTCCTCAGCGCCGACAGCGGCCTGAGCCTCAACATAGAAGCCAGGGTGCCCTTGAAAACGCCGAAACTGAGCGCGCTCTTTTTCAGCGACTTCGGCATGGTTTCCGGCCCCAACGCCCTTTCCAGCAAAAACCTCTTCTCCATCGGCGGCGGCCTGCAATACGAGTTTGCCCGGAACGGGTCTTTGGCACTGACGGTCGGTATCCCGCTGCAAAAAAAGGTCAACGATGTGAAAGCCGATGCGATGCGCCTGCATTTTTCTTTGAATTACAAGTTTTAGGCGGCGCATGGCAATCGTTTGCGAATACGGCGCCTTTGTCTTAAAGGCCGGCTATGAATAGGCAGGCCTTTTTACATGCTGGCAAAAAAGCTTGGGGAAAGGGGCGCGGCCCCCAAAAACTTGCGATAGCAAGCGGCAAGGGATGTTTGTGGGGGCGAGGGCGGCGGCAAGTGCTTTTTCATGGCAGAAACCGTTGGCAAAAACTGTTAATCGGCTTGACAATATCACGACCTTAAATATATAATTGGGGCGTATTAAGCGGCGTTCCCTTTGAGAAAAACCCGGCAGGTAACATTATATAGAAAGTGTTACCTGCCGGGTTTTTATTTATCCAGTAAGCACGGATTGTTCCGTGCTTTTTTATTTTGCCCCTTGCCACGGGAAATTTTTTTGTTAATAGCCGCCCGGCTTCACAAGCGGACCATAGCCGTGTGGCAGGTAACACTTTCTATATTCTGTTACATTAGAAGACATTGCCCCTAACTTTTGTTGAAATACATAAAGCCATTGTTCTTCCTAAACAAATATTGAATCGCCTCAAATAGGCGTTCAGTGCCCAAAATACTTGGATTTTGCCGCGTCTAAGCGGCACGGACCGCAAATGGCTCCGCGCATTGCGCTCAAGCGCCGGATCGCTGTGCGGGCTTTGATGTTTGCTTATGTTCGTGCGGATTTGGGAGTTGCGCTTTTGGCTCAACCGCTTTGCGTTGGGTTTCGATTCGTTTTCCATGTTTCCAATTATACTGTTTTTTTATGAAATATTCCATGTTTGATTGATGGAGCAATAACATAATCATAAACAATGTCGTATGCCGGACAAGTAAATTGCCGCTTAAAAAGCCGCTTTCCATATTAAAGCCATAATGTTTCGGAAAACGGCGAACTTGAAAAGCACGGAATATTCCCATGCTTGCTGAGCGGCAAAAAAATAACCAGTAATGTTTATTTATGTTCTATTGCCTTATGAATCTATAAACAGTTCGTGTTCCCGGATGTTCTTTTAAGACCTCACTATTTGCGCGGCCATTCCATAAGCAAGGTAATGGGCGCGTTTGCCCTTGCCGGAAAGGATTTGATTAAAATAAAAAAGACATTGATACATATTGTTTGCTTGTTCATTCCGATAAAAAGCTGGCGCAAGAAAGCAAGGAACAAGTTGCTGTATTTAGCTTTTGTTGCGCCTGAGCCGGAATATCCGTACAATTCCTTTTGCGACTGTGAAATAAAGGAAAAAAGCGTCCTGATTGTGGAGCCACTCACTTCTCATGGGGAAGTTTTGCCGGGATTAACGAAGTATTTTCAGGATCTAGGGTTCAATGTGGACTTATTCTTGCGGACGCGCAATGTACTTGCAAATCCTTTCTGTGATTATCCACAGGACAAACTGCCGCGGTTTTTTCCGGGAAACGGGCAACAAATCAAAAACTGCCTAAAGTTAGAAAAAACAATTAATTATGAATACATTTTCTTTTCTTCTTTCTACTACGGCGAAAAATATATATTCGGAGGTTGTTATTTAAAATATTTGGAGTTCTGCCCCAAAGCAATAAAAGGATTGTTAATGATTGAACATGTTCTCTCGGATCCAGAAAAATACGGCGCAAAAAAATGGCTAAAGGAAGGCCGGCTGTTTACACTTTGGCCTTTTTTCCAAGACGTACCTTTTTTAAATCCTCATTACTTCGGTGAAAAGAGGATGGCCGCCAATAAAAACGGCACGACTCAATTTATTTCCATAGGGGGGGATATGTACCGCTTTAAGGTAGTTGTGGAAGCAGTAGAAAGACTATTGTCCTTTGAAAACAAAAATTTTAAAATAATCGCCATTGCCGAAAGAGAAGAATTGCCCAAAATTCCGGAAAGATTGGCGCAATATATAAAGTTTAAAGGAAGCCTGGATTTCGCGGCTATGTTTGCGGAAATACGGGCGGCTGATTTTATTCTCTTGCCTTTGAGTTACAGCGTTGAGCGGCATCATACATTCCTGCGGGGACAAGTGTCGGGAACCAATCAACTGATGCTCGGATTTAACAAACCCTGCTTGCTTGAGGAGCCGTTTGCCAAAGCCTACGGCCTTAGCGAAAAGAACGCCGTTATTTATGATAGCGGCCGTGGTTTAGCTGATGCCATGCGCCGGGCAATGGAAATGGGACCGGAAGAATACGGCCAGATGCAGAAAAACCTGCAAATTCTGGCGGACGAGATGTATGAGAAGTCCTTAGATAATTTAAAAAAGGTGCTGCAAGTAGCGGAAGGCAACAATAAATGAAAAAAATATTAATACATATGATCTGCTTATTCATTCCGATAAAAAGCTGGCGGAAAAAAGCAAGAGACAAGTTGCTGTACTTGGCCTATTTCGCGCCGGAAGCGGAGCATTCGGACAATTCTTTTTACGATTACGAAATAAGGGAAAAAAGCGTCCTGATCGTGGAGCCCAATTCTTTTCATGGGGAAATTTTGCCGGGATTTGCGAAATATTTTCAGGAGCTGGGTTTTAACGTGGACTTGTTCCTGCGGCCACACAATATGCGGCAAGACCCTTTCTGTGATTATCCACAGGACAAACTGCCGCAGTTTTTCCTAGGAAATATGGAACATATAAAGGAATGGCTGCACTTGGAAAAAATAAATAATTACGAATATATTTTCTTTTCTTCTTATACTTATGGGGAAAAATATCTAACTGCCGGAGATTCTTATTTAAAATATTTAGAATTCCTGCCAAAGGCACGCAAAGGATTGCTGGTGGTTGAGCATAGTTTATTTTGCCTGAATAAATACGGCGCAGAAAAATGGTTGCAAGAAGGGAGATTGTTTCTTCTCTGGCCTTTTCAGGGTATACCATTTCTTAATCCGCATTATTTTGGCGAAAGAAAAATCAGCCGCAAAAACGCCAAAACCCGTTTTTTTGCCGTGGGTATAGTCATGGACAGGAACTGTCTTGGTTTAATATTTGAAGCGGCGCAAAAACTGCTGTCCGCGGAAAACGGAAATTTTGAGTTAATCCTTGCCGGGAGGGGCGAAGCCCCTAAAATTACGAAAAGATTGGCGCAACATGTAAAGTTTAAAGGGGGCTTGGATTTCGCGGCTATGTTTGCCGAAATACGGGCGGCCGATTTTATCCTCCTGCCTTTAAGTTACGCCGTTGAGCGACACCGCGAATACCTGCGAGGGAAAGTGTCGGGGACCAACCAACTTATGCTCGGGTTCGTTAAACCTTGCCTGTTTGAGAAAGCGTTTGCCAATGCCTACGGCCTTACCGAAAAGAACGCCGTTATTTACGATAACGGTCGCGAGTTGGCCGATGCCATGCGCCGGGCAATGGAAATGTGCCCGGAAGAATATGACCGGATGCGGGAAAACCTGCAATTTCTGGCGGACGAGATGTATGGGGAATCTTTGGCTAATTTACGGGAAGTACTGCAGAAAGCGGAAAGCAACAATTCGCATTTCAAGACTTCTTTTCCCGGTCGCGACGTCGAAAAATTTGCATAACTTCGCACGTTTTAAATATGTTTTAAGTATATAGTGTATATTGGCATACACCCAGTGAAAAATGCATAGGAGATGTAGGCAATAATAATGAAAATCGCCATTGACGCAAATACTTTGGCCTATAAACCGGCGGGCATAACAAAAACGCTTCTTTACCTGATGGACAATGTGGCGGAATTGGTTGCCTGTTTTACAGGCGTGTGTTTTTTTAGCAAGAGAAGGCCGCCCGTTAATGATTTTGCTTTTGCGACGGAAAAAATCAAATATTGGCGGCATCTTCCATTTAGCATAGGCGAAAGGCTCTTATACCGTAAGATAGCCGACTGCGACTTCATACACTATCACGCTAACGGCGACGTACTTCCATTCGCGCCGAAAGAGAAGAATGTGTTAGTGCTGCACGATGTGCTTCCCTTGGCGATCCCTGGATATTTCAAAAATGAGAAAAGAAGAGCCAAATACATGCGCAATACCCAGCAGTCGCTTGACCATGCGGGGATAGTGTTTACGCCATCCGAATATTCCAGAAAGGAAATAGAAAAATTTTTCCGGGTAACATGCCCACTCATCGTTCTCCCGTTTGCCGCGGCCATTGAAACGCCCGAAGGGTGGCAACTTCCACCTGTTGCCGGCGACCGTCCATATTATATATACGCCGGCGGTTATGACCGGCGCAAAGGTATGGACAAAATACTGCAATCCTTTATGACCAGCCCGGAAAGGAGAAAATTATATTTCGTGGGGGAACAGCATGATTTTTCCTATGAATTTAGATTGCTGGCGAATAAAGCGAAAGACATGGGCATCCTTGAAGAGAAGGGTTATGTCGGCCAGATGGAGCTCGTCCGTCTTATAAAGGGCGCGCGGGCTTTGCTCTACCCGTCCAAACTCGAAGGGTTCGGGCTGCCCCCGCTTGAGGCGATGAAACTCGGCACGCCTGTTTTCGCGACCAAGGGGACTTCCGTGCCGGAGGTCTGCGGCGATGCCTGCATATATTTTGAGCCGGACGATGAAACCGACTTAATCGTCAAAATTCGGGAATTTGAACGGGGCGGGGAAGCGCTGCGCCAAGAGCTGATAAACCGTGGCTATGCCCAGAGTGCGATGTTTAGCTGGCCAAAGGCCGCCCAAAAATATTTGGCGGCACTGCGAGAACTATGCGGGGCGAAAGGTAAGATGGCAACATGAAACTCATTAAAAGGCTGAGCAGAAGTTTATATAAAAGGACATGGCCGGAAGAATTTTCAAAGACTTCATTGCTAAAGTTAAAAGATGTAGTACCGCTAAGTATTGTCGAGCAATGGCGCGAATATTGGGCTGGCAACGATATAGACTTAAAGAAAGGGCAACTTTTGGTCAATATTGGCGCAAACGGAAAAGCTGTAGTCGACGATTTCCTGCGTTGCCAAGCATTCTTTATAAATTTGCTGACAGAATCCGACTATTGCTACTTCGACCCCAATGATTTGATGCCCGCGTGGCAAAAGGAAGAGCGCAAAAGGATTGACTATAACAAATACAAAAAATATTTTGCGGCAAGATTTTATGATACTGCCGCCGTATGTTATCACTCCGGATTAAAGCGTATCCCATTCGCGGCAGCGTATATAAGGGGGAAAGACTTTATTGACGGCGGGGCGTTTACGGGCGATTCCGCTTTGGGATTCGAGGGATACGCGCCAAAGATGATCTATTCTTTTGAGCCGCTGCCGGGTAACTATCATTATCTGCGGCAAACGATAAAAATCAATAATTTAAAAAGAGTTTTGCCGATGCAATTGGGTTTGGGGAACAAAAGAGAAAGTTTATATATTAAGTATAATCCAGAAGCGGAAGCTGTTGATTCCGCCTCTTTGATTATGGACAACGAAAGAAATACCGAAGAAGTGAAGATAGACATCACAACGCTGGACGATTTTGCAGGGGAAAACAAACTTGACGTTGGCTTAATAAAACTGGATGTGGAAGGCTTTGAGATGAAAGTGCTCCAAGGCGCGCAAAAAACGATCCGTGAAAAACGCCCGGTCCTTTTAATATCCATTTACCACGGACCGAAAGATTTTTTCGAAATAAAGCCGCTTATTGAATCGTGGGGCTTGCGCTACAAATTTGAAATCGTTAAAATGGATCCTTTTGGCTTGTGGGCCGACGTAATGCTGCTCGGATACCCGGAGGAACTGACACAATACGACAATCTCCCCATTGGTCGCTAAATGCCGGTTGAGGCCGGTGCTGGACAATTCAAACGAGAAACTTATGAAAACGATAATTTCAGCCAACGGCAGCGGTACGCGTCTGCTTCCGCCCTCAACCCGCAAGAGAAGGCCGCTGATTGTTGCCGGGGAAACATCGGCTCTTATGGCACGCTTTGCCCACAAAGACGAACGGTAAAAAGCCACAAAAGGCAACGCGTCCGCCATGGTCCGCCAAAACGGCCGGTTTCCGTCCAGAAGCATCTGATCGTCGCCTATGGGCTGCAAAACATTTCGACGGCGGAAACGAGCGATGTTGTTTTGCCCATGCCCAAAGGAGAGCCGCAAAAGGTCAAGCGGATTGTCGAAACTATGGGCGCGGCGGCAGAGCCGCGCCAAACCGGATATGGTTATTTTTTTGACGGCCACGGCCCGCCCGGAAAACAGGCGGGCATATTTTTTTGTTAATAAAGCTCCTACACAAAATCTACAAAATTTTTTGCTATTCTGTTTTCAAGACAAGCGGAAGGCGGGATGCAGGTGGAAAAACAGCCGCGCACGGAAAAATTTCATATTGACGGCATGAGTTGCGTAAACTGCGAAAACAAGATAGCCAAAAAGTTAGGCGCGACGGCCGGGGTCAAGAAGGTCAGCGCAAGTTACGGCGGCGGTTACGCGGTGGTAACTTATGACGCGGCCGCGCTGGACAAAACAGCTATCGCCGGGATTATCGGGCAGCTTGGCTACAAGGTGTCCGAGGAACCGCAAAAAGGCGCGGGCAACTTGTTGGACTGTCTTATCATAATCGCCGCTTTGTACATGATCATGCGCAATCTGGGGCTTAGCGACATTTTCAATTCTTTCCCGCTGGCGGAGGCGGGCATGGACTATTGGATGCTGTTTGCCATCGGCCTTTTGACTTCCGTCCACTGTGTCGCGATGTGCGGCGGCATAAACATGGCGCAATGCCTTAAACCCGCCGGCGGCGAAAGCAAAATGGCCGCGCTGCGGCCGGGCTTACTCTATAATATGGGGCGGGTAATTTCCTATACGGCGGCAGGCGGCGCGATAGGCGCCTTAGGAGCGGCGGTCAGCCTGTCCGACAATATGAAGGGAATGGTGCAGATTGCCGCCGGCTTTTTTATGGTCGTTATGGGCGTAAACATACTGGGGATATTTCCCGCGCTCAAAAGGATAAACCTTAGCATGCCGCGTTTTTTCACGCGCCGTTTCCCGGAAGGCAAACATAGCGGCGCGCCTTTTTATGTAGGCCTCTTAAACGGCCTGATGCCCTGTGGGCCGCTTCAGGCCATGCAGCTTTACGCGCTTTCTGCCGGCGGGCCGCTGAAAGGCGCCTTGTCCATGCTGATATTCAGCTTGGGCACGGTACCCTTGATGTTTGGGCTGAGCGCGTTAAGTTCCGCTTTAAGCGCAAATTTCACGAAAAAAGCGATGTCGGCCGGCGCGATGCTGGTTGTGGCCATGGGTATGTCGATGTTTAATAGCGGCCTTAGCTTGACCGGTTTCGCGCCGGGAGTTTCCGATGCGGCGGGCGTGAGGCCGTCCGGGGCGCGGGCAACGCGGGAAGGCGATATCCAGGTTGTCGCCACCAGCCTGTCTTCCGGGCAGTACGAGCCGATTGTCGTACAGGCGGGAGTGCCGGTCAGATGGACAATCAACGCCCCCAAAGGCACGATCAACGGCTGCAACAACAGCATGGTCATATCCGCATACGGCGTAAGGCACAGGTTCAGGACAGGCGAAAACGTCATAGAGTTTACCCCCGACAAGGCCGGCAGATTTTCTTACAGTTGTTGGATGGGCATGATCCGAAGTTCCATTACCGTCGTCAATTGATGCCATAGGAAGGAGTGACCGAGATGGATTTTCTATTGGGGCACATGCAGTGCATCATCCCCCTTGCCGCGCTGCTATGGGTTTTTACCCGCGGCTGGGGCAAAAAACAGTAGCGGTTTTGGCGCGGAAATTTCGGCAAAACAATAGCGAAGGAGAATACAGGCATGTATAATTTAGAGAAGAAGAGCAATATTGTTTCAGCGGTCTGTGTTCCGCTTTTTTTCACCATGTTCGCCGTAGGCGTCCTCCTGTATCTGGAAGTATCGGCTCACGCGGCCGCGCCCGGGGACCTGAGCATCCCGATGAGCAAGGTTTCGGCGTCCGCCGGATTTTATCCGGTGGAAATTGACGGCGTGAAATTAGAGGTCATAGCGGTAAAGGCGCCCGATGGCAGTATACGCACGGCGTTCAATACCTGCCAGATCTGTTTTGATTCCGGGCGCGGTTATTACAAACAAAGCGGCAACGCGCTGGTTTGCCAAAATTGCGGCAGCCGGTTCGCCATAAGCCAGATTGAGGTAGTCAGGGGCGGCTGCAACCCTGTTCCCATCCTGCCCGAAAACAAAAAAATCGAGGGCGGCAATATAGTTGTGCCAAGGGAATTTCTCGTCCAGGCGAAAGAGATATTCGCCAATTGGAAAACAGATTACTGAAATAAGGAGCGCATTATGAGCAAGCAGGATATCGCTATCGGCGGCATGACTTGCGCCGCCTGCGCGCAAAGGATAGAAAAAGTGATCCGGCGGCTGCCGGGCGTGGAAAAGGCCGCCGTAAATTTTGCCACGGAAAAACTGTCCGTGGAATATGAGGAAGATAGCCTCTCCATAGAGGCGGTAAAGGCCGCCGTCATAAAAATCGGCTACAAAGTTTTGGAAAAGCAAAAAGGCCGCGTAACCATACCCATCGGCGGCATGACCTGCGCGGCCTGCGCCCGGCGCATAGAAAAGGCCGTAGGCAGGCTGGAGGGCGTTGTATCGGCAGAGGTCAATCTCGCCACCGAAAAGGCCAGCATCAGTTACGACCCGCAAACCATAAGGGTATCTGACCTGCGGACGGCGATTGAAAAGCTCGGGTACAAGGCGCTGGAAATAGATAAAAATGACGCGGCCGACGAGGACAGGAAGCGCAAACAAAGGGAAATACGGACGCTTTGGGCCAAGTTCGCCATTTCGGCGGTTTTTTCCCTGCCGCTGCTCTACATAGCCATGGCGCCGATGATCACGTTCGTGCGCCTGCCTTTTCCCGCCTGGCTCGATCCCATGAATTATCCGCTCGTTTACGCTTTGCTGGAACTTTTTTTGGTGATTCCGCCGGTATGCGTAGGCTACAAGTTTTACACGGTCGGGTTCAGGGCGCTGCTGCAGCGCAGCCCCAATATGGATTCGCTCATAGCGATCGGCACTTCGGCCGCGGTAGTTTACAGCGCCTTCAATGTCTGGCAGATCGCTTCCGGCGAGTTTGCCTTGGCCGAGTCTTTGTATTTTGAAACGGCGGGCGTAATCATCACCCTCATTTTGCTCGGCAAGTCGCTGGAAGCCGTGTCCAAGGGGCGCACGTCGGAGGCCATAAAAAAGCTGATGGGGCTTGCCCCCAAGACCGCCATTGTTATCCAAAACGGCGAGGAAAAAGAAATCCCGATCGACGAGGTGGAAAGCGGCGACGTTATAATGGTCAGGCCGGGTTCCCGGATACCGGTCGACGGCACGGTTACGGACGGGTATACGGCGATTGACGAGTCCATGCTGACCGGCGAAAGCATGCCGGTGGACAAAAAGCCCGGCGACCCGGTGTACGCGGCTTCCCTCAACACCACCGGCGCGATCAGGTTCCGCGCGGACAAGGTCGGCGCCGACACGGCGCTGGCGCAAATAATCAAATTAGTGGAAGACGCCCAGGGCTCAAAAGCGCCGATCGCCCAGACGGCAGACATCGTGTCAGGGTATTTCGTGCCGGTAGTCTGCGCGATTGCGCTTTTTGCCGGCGCGGCTTGGTATATAAATACGCGCAATCTGGAATTTGCCCTGACTATATTCATCTCCGTGCTGGTAATCGCCTGTCCGTGCGCGCTCGGCCTGGCAACGCCCACGGCGATTATGGTCGGGACAGGCAAAGGTGCGGAAAACGGCATCCTCATCAAAGGCGGCGAGGCGCTGGAGACGGCGCATAAAATAAATACCGTGGTATTGGACAAAACCGGCACCATCACGGAAGGCAAGCCAACCATAACCGACGTCCTGCCAGTGCCGGGCATAAGGGAGGGCTATCTGCTGACGCTGGCCGCTTCTGCGGAAAAAGGCTCGGAACATCCGCTCGGGCAGGCGATTGTAAACGGCGCCTCAGAAAGGGGTTTGGCAATTTTGCCGACGGAAAGGTTCGCATCTTTTACCGGGCGCGGCATTGAGGCGACGATAGACGGCCGATCAGTTCTGGCCGGCAACCGCAAACTGATGGACGAGCGGGGCGTCGGGCTTGTGGAACTGGAAGCGGCGGGCGATGGGCTCGCGCTGGAAGGCAAGACCCCGATGTACATCGCGCTTGATGGCAAGGCCGCCGGCATCGTGGCCGTGGCCGACGTTGTGAAACAATCAAGCCGCGCCGCGATCCAAAGCCTGCGCCGCATGGGGATAGAGGTGGCGATGATCACCGGCGACAACCGGAAAACCGCCGCCGCGATCGCGCGCGAAGTAGGCATAGACCGGGTGCTGGCCGAGGTTTTGCCGCAGGACAAAGCCAGCGAAGTCAAAAAATTGCAAAAAGAAGGGCGCAAGGTTGCGATGGTCGGCGACGGCATAAACGACGCCCCCGCGCTCGCGCAGGCCGATATAGGCATAGCGATCGGTTCGGGAACCGACGTGGCGATGGAGTCGGCGGACATTGTCCTCATGCGTTCCGATCTGACGGACGTGTCTACCGCCATTGATTTGAGCAAAAAAACCATCCGCAACATAAAGCAAAATCTTTTTTGGGCTTTCGGCTACAACATAGTCGGCATACCGGTGGCGGCCGGGCTGCTCCATATTTTCGGCGGCCCTTTGCTCAACCCGATTTTCGCCGCCGCCGCCATGAGTTTGAGTTCCGTATCGGTATTGACCAACGCGCTGCGGCTGAAAAAGTTTAAAGCCGCGCGCTGTGAAAGGATGAGCGTATAATGAAAAATATCATTAAAAAATCGTTTTTCGTAGGCGCGGCGCTGCTGATAACCGTTTTCGCCGCCGCCTGCGGACAGTTTGGCCAATTGGACGTTGTCGGGAAAAATTCCATAACGTCTTTTGGCGAGGTGGCAAAAACCATCCCGGACAAAATAACGCCCGATGAGATGAACGGCGGTTGGTCGCTGGCCGCGCCCGACGGCGGGGCCAGGTTTGTCTGGAGCAAGGATTTCAGCAAAAGCCCGATGCACGACGTAATGATCGAATTGGACGCGCGCCCCTTCATTGCCGCAGGGCTGGACGCCGCCAAACTGCCGGCCGACATTCTTTTCTATGATGACAAAATCATGGTGGGAAGAAAGTTGGGCGACGGCAAACCCAAGTATCAGGGCGAACCTACCCCGCTGGCCTCTTATGAGCAGATCGTCGCCTTGAAACGCGAGGCGATCGGCTACCACGCCGCGCTTGACCATTACGGCGTCGATCTCGGCGGCGGCAACCTGTTCGAGTGGGCAAAAGACATGGGCAAGAACGACAAAGACATTGTTTTCGTGCTGAATCCCGAGCCTTTCATCAAAGCGGGCGTCAACGCGCAAAAAGTAGACGGCTGGGTTTTCGGCAAGGTAACTGTGGACATCGACGGGAAACCGGCGGAAGTCGACAAGTTCCTGAAACCCTTTAATCTAAAGTAGAGCCTCCACTTTGTCCGCGGAGAGCCAATCGCGTGGATGCAAAGGAGGATCCCCTACGCCAAGCATTATGGCGCACGGGCGCAAACCCGATAGACAACAACTTCATGATAACAACTTTATTATAGTAGGAGGCGTTTAATATGGCAAAAACCGTTCTGAAGGTAGAAGGCATGTCGTGCGAACATTGCGTCGCGGCCGTTAAAAAGGCGGTCGGCGCCCTTTCCGGCGTAACTGCGGTAAGCGTTGACCTTAACGGCAAATCCGTAACGGTGGAACACGACCCGGCGGCGGACAAGGCCGCGCTCACAAACGCGATCGAGGAGCAGGGCTACGACGTGCTGGCCTGACGGCAAAAATCAGGCGGCATCGTTTCTCGTCCGCTATTTTCAAAAAGGACAGGTTGCCATGGCTGTTTCGCATAAAAACATACTGATAGTTGACGATGAAACAAAAATATTAGAGGTTGCCGCCGATTTTCTGCAAAGCCGCGGCTACGGGGCATTTTGCGCGGAAAGCGGCAGCCGGGCCCTGGAGATTTTCGCGCGGGAAGAAATAGCCCTGATCATACTTGATATAATGCTGCCCGACATATCGGGATGGGAGGTGTGCCGCGCCGTCCGCAAAAAATCGCGCGTTCCCATCATCATGCTGACCGCGCGGGTAGAAGAGGACGACAAGGTCATGGGGCTTGAGCTTGGCGCCGACGACTATATCACCAAACCTTTCGGCCTCAAGGAACTGCTGGCCAGGGTGGAGGCCGTAACGCGCAGGGCGAGCGGCGAACTTTTGCCGCTGGTGGCCAAAAATTCCTTCGGCGGCGGCGATTTGGTCATAGACTTCGCGCAGGGCGGCGCATACAAAAAAGGCCGGCCGGCCGGCCTTACGCCCAGCGAATTTAAAATTCTGGCCGCTTTGGCCAAACATCCCGGCCGGGTTTTTACCAGGAATCAATTGATCGAGCTGGCGTTAGGGGACAACTTTGACGGTTTTGACCGGGCGGTTGACAGCCACGTCAAAAATCTGCGCCTGAAAATTGAGGACAACCCCAAAACGCCCGTCTATGTCCTCACGGCGCACGGCACCGGCTATCGGTTCGGCGGCGGTTGAGATGAAACACAGTTTGCGCAGCCACTTGTCTTTGGCCATTTTGCTGGCGGTACTGTTTACGGTCGTCCTCATCAGCTTTTTGTCCAATACGCTCATAAACGAAAGGTTCCGGGAATACATCGTCAAGCGGCAGAAGGCGAAAGCCTTGGAAATTGTCGCCGACCTCAGCCAGCGCTACGACCTTGAAACACGTTCCTGGGACAGTTCTTTCATTCACATGCTCGGCATGTACGTGCTGTACGAAGGCTACATCATCAAGGTGTACGACAACGGCGGACATTCGGTTTGGGACGCGCAGCAGCATGACATGACCCTGTGCGACCAGATAATGCGGGAAATATCCACCAGGATGAACGCGCGGCTGCCCAAAGTCGAAGGCGAGTTTGTATCGCAAGATTATGCCTTGGACAAAAACGGCGAAAAGATAGGTTCCGTAACCATCAGTTATTTTGGCCCGTATTTTCTAAGTGAAAATGATTTTCAGTTTTTAAGTACCCTGAACGGCATTTTGCTCTTCACCGGCTCGCTTTCGCTCCTGTTCGCGTTGATAACCGGTTGGTTCCTGGCCAAGCGGATAGCCCGCCCCATCGTGGAAACCATTGACATAACCAAACGCATGGCTGGCGGCGATTACGCTATAGAATTTGAAAACCGGGCCGGCGTCAAGGAACTGGACAATCTGGCGGCGGCCGTCCAGCAACTGGGCGCGGCTCTTTCCAAACAGGAAAGCCTGCGCAAGCAAATGACGGCCGACGTCGCCCATGAACTGCGCACGCCCCTGACGATTGTCAGCGCCAATCTGGAAGCGATGATTGACGGATTATGGGATGCTTCCGCCGAACGCCTGCAAAGCTGCCAGGAGGAAATCAGCCGCCTGGTGAACTTGATCGCCGATTTGGAGCGGCTGGCCAAAGCGGAAAGCGAGACCTTGCATTTGGACAAAACGCGGTTTGGCCTTTTGGAAGTTGTCCGGGCCGTGGCGGGCAACATAGCGATACCGGCGGCGGAGAAGCGGCTGCGGATAGACGTGCGGGGAGACGATGCCGCTGTTTTCGCCGATCGCGGCCGGCTAAGCCAAGTAATATTCAACCTCCTGTCCAACGCGGTCAAATACACGCCGGCAGACGGGCGGATAGAAGTCGATATAAAAAAAGAACCGCCCAACGTAGTCCTGACGGTAGCCGACAACGGCCCGGGCATCGACGCCGCCGATTTGCCGCTGATTTTTGAGCGCCTTTACCGGGCGGACAAGTCCCGCAGCCGCAGGAGCGGCGGTTCGGGCATCGGCCTGTCCATAGTAAAATCCATCGTCAGCGCCCACGGCGGAACGGTAAAAGCGGCAGAACGCCCGGGCGGGGGCAGCGTCTTTACCGTTGCGCTGCCGGGAAACGGCTCTTTGGCGAATCGGCAGGACGCATGATTGAGTCAAATGGGCGCGGCGCAGCCGATTACGCAATTTTCGCATGGTTTTTCTGAAAAAAATTACTTCAGTTTAATCTTTCCTATACCGTCATTTATTGTGACTTCTGTGCCAAATTCTGCGGATAAATCAGCAATGTCGCGCAAAATACGTTCCCCGTCCGCCTTGTTAGAAAACTGCGGGCGGCCGCGCCGCGGCCTGCCGTATTCGAAACCCAAGGAAAGCGGAACTAACGTAACTTCATCAATTTTGCCGTCTGCAACCGTAAAAGAAACCAAAGCCGATTCATATACTTTGCGATCTACGGCAAGGCCGCGCGTTTCATTGGCGCTGCGGGCATCCAGTCCATCGGAGACAGTATTTTCCGCACCGAGGTCATATAGATCATAAAATTCCGTTGGTTGACGCTCTACAGAATCATTTTGAAAAATGAAATCCCCTAAGCTATAGAAGATCGGGCGATTTTTGTAAATTTCAATGCCACGCCAAATATGAGGGCCATGGCCGATATAAGCATGGGCGCCGCTGTCAATGCACAATTTTGCAAAATCACGGGCAAAATCCGCCGGGCGGCCCTTCGCCAAACCTTTCCGCTCGTGTGTATGATGGCTGACTAAAACAACATCCGCCTGCCGGATCGCTTCGTGTATGGAACGGACAATGCGTTCGGCGTCCTTGGCGTTCATTTTAGTTATAGTTCCCGGTTTATCGCCCGGTTCGAACCTGATACCGCCAACATAATAGCCGCCAACAACTGGTTTTTTAAAGCCCTCTTTTTCATCTAAAATTCTATTGGCGTTTACTTCCGTCTGTTCGACGATTTCTTTTAACTTGTCAAAATCCTGCGGATAGAGTTTATGAATCGCCTGATAACGAAGGGCGTTAGCTCCGGGCCGGCCAAGCACGTCGGGTCTTTGCGCGCTGGCCATGCCCCATTCCGATATCGTCGAGGTTACGCCGAGCAGTGCGACGCGCCCCTGCGCAGCATCAAGATATCGCGGCTGTGACGCCTCGGCCAAGTTTCTGCCAACACCGGCGTGGATACACTTGTTTTTATCAAGATGGTTCATTGTCGTTAAGATGCCGTCAATGTTCCAGTCAATCGTGTGATTGTTTGCCCAAGTCATCATATTAAAGCCAAGCTGCTTGATGTCCTGTAAAACTTCCGGGCGGGCGGCCGCCCAAGTGCCTCCGCTGACTGGCGCCGGATAAACTTCAAAATCATGCAGGAGGACTTCAAAGTTAGTAAAACGTACATCGTGCGCTTGTATATATTCTTTCAATTCGGCGAAATGAATATCTTGCGGCAAGCGTTGCGTTATAAAAGAATCCCCCGCTGCCACGATGGAAACCTTTGCCATGATCTTAGCGCTCCTTTTTCAACAAGAGTTATTTGTTCATGGTTTCACGTAAATTGTCCGCGTCGACGTAAAAAATTCTTTAGCTCCTTGCCCCTGCTCACGGGAATAGGAGCTAGATTCTTTCAGCCCGCCAAAAGGAGCCTGCAATTCCAATCCGGCGCTTTCAGCGTTAATACGCACCAAACCCGCCTCCATGTCTTTGATAAAGTGAAACATGGTCCCAATATCTCTGGTAAAGATGGAAGCGCTCAAACCATATTTCACGTCATTAGCTATTTGCAAGGCTTCCTCTATAGAATCAAACTTTACCAAAGCCAATACCGGGCCAAAGATTTCTTCCCGGAATATAGTCATATCCTTTCTTACGTTTTCAAATACTGTGGGCTCGACAAAATACCCGTATTTTAGTTTTTCCGTATCACAGCGTTTGCCTCCGCACAGCAATGTGGCCCCTTCTTCTTTGCCTTTCTCAATATATGCCAAGACGGTTTGCAACTGATCCTTGTTCGCGACCGGCCCCATCCAGGTATCTGTATCTAACCCATAACCAATTTTGAGCTTCTGAATTCGCTTTAGTAATTTTTCTTTAAAAAGTTCATATACTTGCCGATGGATTATCGCCCGACTTGTAGCAGTGCACTTTTGTCCGGTTGAACGGAAAGCGCCGCTCACCGTTGCCTCTACGGCCAGATTCAGATCGGCGTCCGCCGCGACAATTACCGGATTTTTCCCACCCATTTCCAGCTGATATTTGGCTCCGCGGGCGGCCGCGCCGGCTGCTACCCGCTTGCCGACCGCATTGGAGCCGGTAAAGGTAATGGCGTTAATGTCCGGATGGTCAATGATCCCTTGGCCGATAACCGAGCCGCTTCCGGTCACCATATTAATCACTCCGTCCGGAAATCCGGCGTCGGCAAAACATTCTATAACTTTGCTGCCTGTCACGGCCGCTTCTTGAGCCGTTTTTATCACTATGGTATTTCCGTAGGCCAGCGCCGGCGCCATTTTCCAAATAGGAATAGAAACCGGAAAGTTCCACGGCGTTATTACGCCGACTACGCCAAGCGGCACACGGTCAGTGAACATAAAGGCCTCTCCATCGGTAGTGGGAATAACGTCGCCTGTCTTATACATTCCCTCGCCGGCATAATATCGCAGCAGGGCAATTCCACGAATTGTTTCGCCTTTGGCCTCTGGCAAACTTTTTCCCATTTCACGGGTCGTTGTTTCGGCGATTTCTTGCAGCCGCTTTTCTAAAATGTCAGCTGTCCGTTCTAAATATTCGCCCCTAACTGGACTTGCTGTTTTTCTCCAAACATCTTTTGCCATTTTAGCGGCGTTTACCGCATCATCCAAATCCGCAAGCGACGATTTTTGCGCATAGCCAACCAGCTCCTGCGGCTTTGCGGGATTGCTGCTTGCCATTGTTTCGCCCGAAATGGCAGCTTTCCACTGTCCGCCGATATAGTTCAGGCATGTAGGCGGTTTGTTTTGCGTCATGATTAACCCTCCGTTTTGTGTTCACACCGCATTTGAATAAAAAAATCGCCCCAAGAAAGCCGGACAAAATTTGGCCAGCGTATTTGCCGGCGGCTATGCCTCCGCAGTTTGCAAGGCCGCTTCCAGTATGGCAAGCCCATCGTCAATTTCTTGCTTTGTCACGGTTGTGGCGCAAATAAAGCGAATGACGTGTTTGTGCGGTCCGCAGGACAGTAAAATCAATCCGTGACCTATGCAATAATCAAGAATGGCATGTACTAAATTTCCGTTTGGGCCGCCTTCGCCGTCAATGAACTCGACCCCCAGCATCAGCCCTGTTCCGCGAACATCCCCAATTGATTTATAACGGCTTTTAAACGCGTTTAATTTTGCGAGAAGATAAGAACCCATCTTTTTGGCGTTGTCAAGGCCGCCGCCCCTTAATATTTCAACAACCTTTTTGGCGGCGGCGCAAGCAAGCGGATTGCCGCCGAATGTTCCGCCATGCGCCCCGGCCGGCCATTGTTCCATCAAATCCCGTCTGGCGATAATTGCGCTGAGCGGCAATCCGTTAGCGATGCCTTTGGCGCAGGTCATAATATCCGGACGGTATTTCAAGTGTTCGTAGGCAAACATTTTCCCCGTCCGGCCAAAGCCTGTCTGAATTTCGTCAAATATAAGCAATATACCTTGTTCCCGGCAGATCTCGTACAATCCTTGCATAAATGGCGCCGGCGGAACTATATAGCCGCCTTCGCCGGCTACCGGCTCAATGATCATGGCGGCAATCTGCGAAGGGTCGACCGCCCGGCTGAACAGACAGTCAAATTGGCCGAGGCATTCCATAGAGCAGTTCTCCTGTTTGCGGCCAAACGGACAGCGGTAGCAATACGGGTATTCGGCAAAATATATACTTGGCAAAAGCGGCTCGTATTTTTTCCGAAAGGAAGCATTGGACGTGGTTATTGACGCCGCCCCTAATGTTCTGCCGTGGAAAGCGCCGCTGAAGGCCACAAGAGCCGGCCGGCCGGTAACATATTTTGCCAATTTCAGTGCCCCTTCGTTAGCTTCCGCCCCGGAGTTGCTGAAATAAACCATCGTATCGCCGCCGGTCATAGATACGATTTCTTCCGCTAACGCAACATAAGGTTCATAATAGACTACGTTATGGCCGCCGTGCACAAGTTTGCCCAACTGTTCCCGTATGGCCTGAACAACTTCCGGGTGGTTATGGCCTACATTGCATACCGCCACGCCTGAAGCGAAATCAAGATATTTTCGCCCGTCTTCGCCGTACAGATAGGAACCGTGGCCTTCCACTATCCCAAGCTGGGTGGAGCGGGCCGCAACCGGCGGCAAAACTTTTTTTGCTCGTTCCCATAAACTCAAAATATTCACTCCTCCGTTATTGTTTCTCGCACTTCATAAAAAACGAACGGGATATTTTGCCCGCGCAAGCGTTGGCGCTCCTAAAGGGCAGCGGCGGCGTTGTTCCGGCGAATTAAGACGCGCCGTGAAAATTCTTCCGCGCGATGAGATACCGTGCCACTTCATCGCTTCTGCCAAACCAAGCGCCTTTGGTTTTCATGTAGCCGATAAATTCGCCGATCGCGTTGACTCTGCTGACCCTGCCGGAGATCTGGGGATGGATGACAAAAGACATGATTTTATCGCCTTCAGCGGCTAATCCGTCGAACTCGTCTTTCCATATCTCTATCATCGTCCGGGCAGATTGCATGCCCTCTCGAATCGGCGGACTGTTGGTAACATGGAAATATGCGGAATCATCGTAGATAGAGTCTTTAGGGAATTCAACAAGGGGAACTTCCCGGCCGTCTATTTCATGAAAAAATGCGTTGTCGCGATCCCGCCAGTTGGAACTGTAAATATACCCCCGTTCGTAAAGCAGCTTGATTGTAAAGGGGTGCACTACGCCGCCGGGAGCGCGATGGCCGACAGGTCTTTTTCCGGTAATTTTTTCGATAATTACTTCACTTTTCTCCATTGTTTCGTTTTCTTGTTCGTAACTTACGCCCTGTTCTTCTTCGTGCAAATAGCCGTGAAAAGCAATTTCATGTCCCCGGCGATTAATGTCTTTGGCCGTTTCTTCGTGTCTTTCAACAACCCAGCCCGGAATAAAAAAAGTTGCTTTAATGTCATGTATGTCAAGCATATTGAGAATTCTTGGGATACCTTGTTTTGGCCCGTACGCGCCTTTAGATAAATTTACTGGATGACTGCAATTTTCTTTGTTTCTAACCAGCCAAAGTGTTTCTGCGTCAAGATCAAAAGCCATCATGATAGCAATTCTTTTATTGTCAGGCCATATGCCCATAATTAAATCTCCTTTGCGCTATATGCTCCGGCCAATTAAATGCCCTTGGCGCGGCGGCCATGTTTTTGTGACAGGATATAACGGGCAACCTCCTCGCTCTTGGCTATCCAGGCGCCCCTTGACTTCATATAGCCAATGAATTCCCCGAGCGCATTAATCCTGCTGGTCCTGCCGGAAAGTTGCGGATGGATAACGAGGGAAAGCACTTTGTCGCCTTCTTCGGCAAGGCCGGCAAACTCGTCCTTCCAAATTCCTATCATGGTTCCGGACGATGATATTCCTCGGCGAACCGGCGGATTAAGCGCAAAGAAATAATAATAGTTGTCATCACAAATTGTATCTATTGGGAGTTCAACGAGTGAAATCGCTTTGCCGTCCAGCGTATGCAAATAGGCTTTATCACAGTCGCTCAAATTAGAGCTGTATAAGTAGCCCCTTTTATGTATCATCTCCAGAGTGAAAGGATGCATGGTTTCGTTGGGGGCGCGATGGCCGACAGGCTTTTTGCCGATAATCCTTTCAATGATTTTTTCGCTTTTCTCCATGTTTGCGGCCTCTTCCTCATAGCTGATGCCCAAGGTTTCTTCATGCAAATAACCATGATAAGCAATTTCATGTCCTTGCGCGTGGATATCTTTTAGCAATGCCGCGTATTTTTCGGCGACCCATCCCGGAGTAAAGAAGGTCCCTTTGACCCCATATACGGCCATCATTGCGAGAATTCTGGGCAAACCCTGTGTCGGGCCATACTGTCCGCGGGACAAAGCGGCAAAATTAGCGGCATTCGTTGGATTTCTGGAAAGCCATAGTGTTTCGGCCGCAAAATTAAAAGTTATCATTACAGCGATTCTTTTATTATTAGGCCAAATTCCCAACCCGAATACCTCCCCGCAATGGTAATGCTCGCTTTATTCTACGACCGGGAAACTCATGGGAGACATTTCAAGATGCGACCTGCCGCCCCAATCTTTGTTTTTCACATTTTCCCACATTCTTTCCGCTACAGCTTGCATGTCTTTAATAAGAAGCTGTTCGTCCATATTCTTGACTATGCCGTTTTCCACAATTATATTCCCATCCACAATTACTTTGCTGATGTTTCGGCTGGATGCGGTATATATTAATACTTTTATGGGATCTCGCAGAGGGCAGGTTTCCAAGTTGTTCGTATCAATAATTACAATGTCAGCCTTAGCCCCAGGGGAAAGCCTGCCTATATCGTCCCGGCCCAAAGCCTTCGCCCCTCCTAATGTCGCGGCGTTAAATATTTGGGCGGCCGTTCCCCTGTTGGGGTTTGCTTCCGCTATTTTACAAAAAACAGCCGCGCAACGCATTTCATTAATCATGTCTTGCGGAAAAGTATCGGTGCCAAGACATAGATTTATCCCTAAATCCAAATATTTATTAAAAGATTCCATAATGATGCCCCTTCGGCCATGTCCCCAGGGACAATGCACTATTGAAGTGCCGGCATCTGCAATTGTTTTAAGTTCATTGCCGATTTTCAATGCGTTCATGCTATGCCCGCTAGGCAATATATAATGTCCGTACATAACGCGCGGACCGGCTATGCCATTTTCGGTAAGAAAATCCGCCGGCGTCCTGCCATACTTTTCCAAGATTATTTGATACTCGTTTACCGTTTGGGCGGCGTGAGTTGCTACGCACATTTTAGTTTGACTGGCAACTTTCCCGATTTCTCTTAGAAAATCAGGCGTACAGGTATCTACCTGTCCCGGATACAAAGCTATTTTTATTCTGCCGCTAAAGGAATCGTCATATTTTTCCCGTCTTTGCAAAGTTACTGCCAACCGCCGGAAAGCCTCCGGCTCATCCCACTCGTAATGTACTTTCCTGCCGTCTTTAGACATAAAAACCCCAGACCTGGCCATTAGCCCTATATACGCCCTAATCCCTGAATTTCCTATAGCTTCGACCATTTCTTCCGTGCCAAGACCCAACTCGAAAATGGTAGTGGAACCTTTTGTCAATATATCGGATAAAGAAAAATTAAATACTTTCATTTGATCTTCAGGCGTGATGTGTGTAACACGCAAATATTCATAAAGCCCGGTCATATACAAATTAGGATTGCCCGTATCTTCCAGAAAGCCTTTCTCAACAGGGCTGGCGGCAATATGGCAATGCAGGTTAATCAAGCCGGGAATGACAAAACCGCCTTGGGCGTCAATGATTTCATCCGCTTGTCCAGGAAAAGACTTGCCAACGTAGATCACCTCATTGCCTTTGTAGGCAAGTTCGCCTTTTTTCAGGAGAAAATGCTGCGTCCCGGTAAATCCCACTATGTAAGAAGTGTTGGCAATGAGCGTTGTTTTTGTGTTGTCCACGGGTACTTCCTCCTTATTGAAGAATCAAGGTTTATAGGGCCTCAAGATTTGGCCGTACCCCTTGCGTTCCGGCTTAACCAACCCATTTTCCTTGACAAACTCGCCCCTGACGATCGTTGCGGCAACCTCCCCGGTAACCTTGACATTTTCAAACGCTTTGGCTGACTTTCTTGATTTAGTCTGCATAGTCTCCGTAGTCAGGCAATAAGACTTGTCGGCATTTACCAAGATGATGTCTGCGTCGGCGCCCAAAGCGATTTTGCCTTTCCGCGGATAAAGGCCGAATAACTTAGCCGGATTTGTCGATACTAACTCAACAAACCGTTGCAATGAAAGCGCCCCTTCCTGTATCTTGGTAAATAGAAGCGGGAACCTGACTTCGAGCGAAGGAATCCCCGCGCAGGCGGTAAAAATATTGTCTGTTTCTTTCTCTTCCACCGCATATGGGGCATGGTCGCTGCCGATGATATCAACCGTGCCGTCCTTAATATAAGACCACAAGCCTTGTCGTTCTTTTTCCGTTCGCAAGGGTGGATTGCATTTGGCAAAAGGCCCGTGTTCCTTTATCAATTCTTCTGTAAAGCATAAATAATGCGGACAGGTTTCAACATATACGCAACGGCCTTTTTGCTTTTCCCGTTTAATCAGCTCCATAGCGCCGGGATTGGAGATATGACAGAAAAGCACGGACAATCCCGTTCCCTCGCTAAGCAATAAAACTTTAGCGACCGTCTCGGTTTCTGTAAGTGCCGGCCGGGAGCGGGCATGATTGATCCAGGCAAAATCCCGGTTTTGGATGAACTCTTTTATATTTTGCTGAATCATGTCATTGTTCTCGGCGTGCAGCGTCCATATAAGGTTGGTCTTTGCCAGCGTTCTGATGCCCTCGTACAATATACCGTCATTGCACATGGTCAATCCCTGAAACTCCATTTCCCGGCCGGCAGGCGACTCCTGCAAAAAAGTTTTGAAGCCGACAATCTGGCCGGATTTGGCAAAACTTTCTATTCCTTTTAAATTATGCTCGCCGGCCGCTCCCATGAAAGCGACGTCAACAACTATCTCTCCTTGCGCCGCCCGGAAACGGTTTTCCAAAATTGACAGATTATACGGCGGCGGCGAGGCGATCGGGTGCTCTATGATTGTAGTCACGCCGCCGTTGGCTGCAGCTAACGTCCCCGTGAAAAAAGTTTCCCTATGTGAATTCCCCGGTTCTCTTATATGAACATGAGAATCAACTAATCCCGGCAATACCAAGTAATTGCCCGCATCAATTTCTTTATTGGCAAAACCGGGCGCGCCTTGACTTAAACAAACTATTTTCCCATTCTTGATGCCGATATAACCTTGGCGCAAATGGTCGTCAATGTATAACCTTTCAGACTTAATAACCATGTCCAACATGTTTTAATTCCCCATTTCTTAGGTTAGGACTTACCTTAATTTAATGCGTTTGCCAAACGCCGTGAGGTATTATTGGCATAAATGGCAAAGCACAAAATGATCGTCTTTTTCCACTCCTTCCGGGGTTTGGTTGCACTTTTCCATGTAATGCATGCAGCGCGTTTTAAATGAACATCCTGCGGGCGGATTTATGGGGCTGGGAATTTCGCCTGACAATACAATTCTTTCATTCCTGTCATCTGGATTGATTTTCGGGACAGCGGAAAGCAGCGCTTTAGTATAAGGATGCTGAGGATTTTCAAAAATCTGTTCCCTGCTGCCTATTTCCACGACACGCCCCAAG